>NZ_WAIE01000015.1 GCF_008830225.1 Pseudodesulfovibrio senegalensis | reverse complement strand
GGGAATAAAGGATTTTTTGCCTCCTTTTTTATCCTTAAAAAAGGAGGTCGCCCGAGGGGGCGAGACCCCTCAAACAAGTAAGGTGAGAAGTTGTTCGATTGCGCGTCAGCGCAACACAGGAAAAAGATTGTTGGTATTCTTGCTTCGTTGTTGCGCTCACGCGCAGTCGTACTCCATAAAAGCACCCTTATGGAAGGTTTCGCCCTCCAGGGCGACCTTCTTTTTCTGCTGGCGCAGAGAAAAAGAAGGCAAAAAGCTGCGCTTGGCTCGCAACAACCCGCGGTCCCTCTCGCCAAGTGCCGCAAACCTTCGCTTCGGGCCGAGCCTTGCTCGGCGTATCCTTCGCTCGCTTAAGCGGCACTACGCCTCGTGGGCTTGAGCGGGGTTCGAGGGAAATCAATAGGCTGACCGACGAACAGGCGACGAGTTAATTGATCGAACGGACGCGTCATGCTGCCGCACGGAGTAAGAGCACGTATTCACACTGCGACGGCCCGCAGGCGATTGTTGCGGGGTGCGGCGAGGGCTTTCAGGGGCGACGGGAATAAAGGATTTTTTGCCT
>NZ_WAIE01000014.1:2500-4833 GCF_008830225.1 Pseudodesulfovibrio senegalensis | reverse complement strand
CCATTGCACCAAACGCAAAAAAGGCCCTGTCCGTATTGGACAGGGCCTTTTGAAATAAAGCCTTGGCAACGACCTACTTTCCCACGGCTTAGACCGCAGTATCATCGGCGATGGAGTGCTTAACTTCCGAGTTCGGAAAGGGGTCGGGTGTACCCACTCCTCCTTGGCCACCAAGGCAAAATATATAGTCAATAGGGAGAGAGAGAATTCCATTTAATATCAAATAAGACGCACGATCTATTAGTACCGGTCAGCTGAACACATCGCTGCGCGTACACTTCCGGCCTATCAACCTCGTAGTCTACAAGGGATCTTTAGGAACTTGCGTTCAGGGAGAACTAATCTTGAGGTTGGCTTCCCGCTTAGATGCCTTCAGCGGTTATCCGGACCGAACATAGCTACTCTGCAGTGCCGCTGGCGCGACAACAGAAACACCAGAGGTTCGTCCACCCCGGTCCTCTCGTACTAGGGACAGATCCTCTTCAATTCTCCTACGCCCACAGAGGATAGGGACCAAACTGTCTCACGACGTTTTAAACCCAGCTCGCGTACCACTTTAAACGGCGAACAGCCGTACCCTTGGGACCTGCTCCAGCCCCAGGATGTGATGAGCCGACATCGAGGTGCCAAACAGCGTCGTCGATGTGAACTCTTGGACGCTATCAGCCTGTTATCCCCGGCGTACCTTTTATCCTATGAGCGATGGCCCTTCCATGCGGAACCACCGGATCACTAAGACCAACTTTCGTTCCTGCTCGAGATGTCTCTCTCACAGTCAAGCTCCCTTATGCCTTTGCACTCAACGGCTGGTTTCCAATCAGCCTGAGGGAACCTTTGCAAGCCTCCGTTACTTTTTGGGAGGCGACCGCCCCAGTCAAACTACCCACCAGACACTGTCTCCACACCGGATAACGGCAATGGATTAGATATCTAAAGTATCAAGGGTGGTATTTCAAGGGTGACTCCACCGACACTGGCGTGCCGACTTCAAAGTCTCCCACCTATCCTACACGTGATAATTCAAATACCAATGTCAAGCTGTAGTAAAGGTGCACAGGGTCTTTCCGTCCTTCTGCGGGTACCCGGCATTTTCACCGGGAATTCAATTTCACTGAGTCTCTGGTTGAGACAGTGGGGGGATCGTTACGCCATTCGTGCAGGTCGGAACTTACCCGACAAGGAATTTCGCTACCTTAGGACCGTTATAGTTACGGCCGCCGTTTACTGGGGCTTCGATTCACTGCTTCGCCGAAGCTAACAACTCCTCTTAACCTTCCAGCACCGGGCAGGCGTCAGTCCCTATACATCGTCTTACGACTTAGCAGAGACCTATGTTTTTAGTAAACAGTCGCCCCCCCCGATTCGCTGCGGCTCTAGATCGCTCACAAAGTGAATTCGATCACCATCCAGAGCACCCCTTCTCGCGAACTTACGGGGTCATTTTGCCGAGTTCCTTAACCAGAGTTCTCTCAAGCGCCTTGGTCTGCTCGACCCGACCACCTGTGTTGGTTTGCGGTACGGTATGCATACGCTAAACTTAGAAGCTTTTCTAGGCAGCATGGAATTAGTGACTTACGTCGATAAAGACTCGGCATAACGTCTCGGCCTTAAAGAAGAGCGGATTTGCCTGCTCCTCAAGCCTACGCGCTTGCACCGGGATATCCAACACCCGGATCACCTATCCTCCTGCGTCCCTCCATCGCACACGTATACATGTACAGGAATATTAACCTGTTTCCCATCGACTACGCTTTTCAGCCTCGCCTTAGGGGCCGACTAACCCTGGGAAGATTAACTTTACCCAGGAAACCTTGGTCTTACGGCGAACGAGTTTTTCACTCGTTTTATCGTTACTCATGCCAGCATAATCACTTCTCATTAGTCCAGCATACCTCACGGTACACCTTCATCCCATCTGAGAACGCTCCCCTACCGCTCATGTTAAAACATGAACCCGAAGCTTCGGTACAATGCTTAGCCCCGTTACATTTTCGGCGCAGAATCGCTAGGCCAGTGAGCTATTACGCTTTCTTTAAAGGATGGCTGCTTCTAAGCCAACCTCCTGGATGTAACAGCAACTCCACCACCTTTCCCACTTAGCATTGATTTAGAGACCTTAGCTGTCGATCTGGGCTGTTTCCCTCTCGGCCATGGACCTTCGCACCCATAGCCTGACTCCCGGGAAGCATCTAACGGCATTCGGAGTTTGATAGGGGTTGGTAACCGGGTGAGGCCCCTAGCCCTGTCAGTGCTCTACCTCCGTCAGACTCATTCCCGAGGCTATACCTCAATATATTTCGGGGAGAACCAGCTATCACCGGGTTTGATTGGCC
>NZ_WAIE01000013.1 GCF_008830225.1 Pseudodesulfovibrio senegalensis | reverse complement strand
CCAAGGCCGACGCGTACATCACGTACGCGAGGGGTTGGTCTTTTTGCATCAACGAAGCGATCGGGCCGTTATCGCCAGCCTAGGCGAGCAGTTCGTTGATCTTTTCCTTGAGCTGCTCAGGCTTGAACGGCTTGGTGATGAAGGCCGTGACGCCGGTCTTGGTGGCCAGGGTCTGCTGGGAGGCCTCGGACTCGGTGGTGACCATGATGATGGGCACGTCCTCGTAGCCCGGAGTGTTGCGGACCTTGCCCACAAGCTCCAGCCCGTCCATGACCGGCATGTTCATGTCGGTGATGATGATCTCGAATTCCTCACCCTGCTCAATAAGCTCGTAAGCTTCCTGCCCGTTGGGGGCCACGAACGGCTCGAACTCGAGGTCCGTGAGAATGGCCTTGTGCATGGCGCACATGGAGCGGGAATCGTCTGCCGCCAGCGCCTTGCGCGATGCAGCCTCGGGCTGGGGCAGGCGGGCAAGGTCGTTCTCGGCCCGGCTGCCGCCGATTTCGAGCAGCAGGTTGCGGAATTCTTCTATGATCTCCGGATCGTTGGATTGCTCCAGCGCGGCAATGAGTCCGTCGCCGGCTCCGGCATTTTCATACAATGCGTCGAAAAGGTTGGTTGCGCCGCTGCTGATGACGGCCTTGGCAATGCGGTCGCCCTGATCCGAGGCCGACTGCACAAGGGTTGTCAGCTTGGCCACGATACCGGGGTTGACGTGCTTCTCCAGCCCGCCGATCACGGCCATGAGGGTCAGCTCGTCCTCTTCTCCCAGCCCGTCCACAAGGCAGATGATGCCCTTCATGGTGCCCACGCGGCCAAGGGCCTCGTACAGGGCGTAACGGACGTTGGAGTCCTTGGCCAACCCCTTGTCGAACGCGGCCACAAGCCCGTCCGCACAGGCCTTGTCCCCGATGAAACCGAGCACGTTGGCAGTGAGGATTCTCATGTCCGTGTCGCCGGCCTCAAAAGCGGCCAGCAGCAGAGGAATGACCGGGGAGCCGATGTCGGTCATGGCATCGGTGATGATGCGCCGGACCGTGGGGTTCTTGTGGTGCAGCTTTTCCACCAGAAAGGCGAGGGTGTCCTCGGTATCGAAGGCGGCCAGCGCCTCCACGGCCTTCCAGGTGGTGATGTCGCAGACCTCATACTTGTCCGAGGCCTCGCTGTCATCGATGATGGCCTTGAGATAGCTCACCGAAGAGAGGTCCCGCAGCTTGCCCAGCGCCTCGATGCACAGGGCGGAAATGAATGAATCCTCATGTTCGAGATATTTGCGGAAGATGGGCAACGCGCCGGGATCGGAAATGCGGGCCAGCGAGGTGAGCACCTCCATGAGCCTGTCCGGATCGGTCTCGCTGTCCGCGATTTTGACCAGGGTGGGCGTGGCCGAGGCAAACCCGTATTCCCCGGCAACCCGGATGCACAGGATGCGATATCCCGGATGCTTGTCCGCCATGCCCGCCACGGTTTCGCTTTCGCTCTGCGAAAGCACGGCATTGAGCGCGTTGACGACCATGTAGTCGATGGAAGTGTCGCCCACGGGCGATTTCAGCAATTCCACAAGCCCGGGAAGATTCTCCGGGTCCTTGCTGCCCGATATCTCGTTCAGAATCGTTATCTGATCCAGAAATTCTTTGTCTCTGAAGCCCTCGAGGGTGGCCATGATTTGCTCCCGTCGTGTTCGTTCTGGATATATTCCCTACTCGAAACAGAATTCGATGGTGAACTCGCCGTGATCCGTGGAAAACGGTATGGCCATGATCGGTGATTTGGCCTGATGGGAAATGGTATGGTTGTCGCCCATGATGACCGTGGGCGTGGAGCCCTGAAAAACCAGACCCTTTTCCGCCAGCCCGGCACGGGCCTGCCCGGAGATCATGTTGGTCATCTCGCCCACCGCATCCTTGACGTCGGAAAGGATGTCCTCGATTTCATCGCCCAGCATGTTCTTGACGATGGCCACGGCACACGCCTTGGAAAAAGACATGGACACGCTGCCGTTCTTTTCGCCGGTCAGGCCGACAAGACCGGTCACATCGCCGTGGGCCATGTTGTTCTTTTTCACGAACGGCTTGCCGACCTTGGGCTGGATGAAAGCCATGGTGGACAGCACGTCGACAGCCGCCTTGATAAAAGGTTTTGCCAATTCAACGTCCATGTTTGTCTCCTTTTCCCCACGGCTGGCCGATTGATCGGACCCGCCGATGTTGTTGCGCGTTGGGCGGCAAGGCATCCCGCATCATGATGTCAACCCCGAATCGAGAGATGCCTTGTGAATACAGTTTTCTACCGACTTAGCTATTGAGGGTCAAGTTTCCGATGCCGGATATAACGTCGTGATTTTGGTTGCCTTGGTACAAAGGCGGGGCTAGATATGCGTTTACATCATGTCCAGCCAACGCTCTTCCACCCAGCCATACGGTGCGGCGCTTCCGGCCGTTCTGTTCGTGGTACTCATTTTTTTCCTGAATTTTACCACGCGCATCGTGCTGGCTCCGCTCATGCCCGTGCTGGAAACACAGCTGGGCTTCGACCACGCCGCTGCCGGAAGTCTTTTTCTCGCCCTCGGGATAGGCAATGGCACGGGCCTGCTGCTCAACGGCTTCATCTCCCGCGAGATCAACCACAACCGTACCGTGGGCCTGTCCGCCATCTGCACGGGCATCGTCTCGCTCTGCCTTTCGCAGGCATGGTCCTACTGGTCGCTTTTGTGCGGCATGCTGCTGTTGGGCGTGAGCGTGGGCACGTATCTGCCTTCGGGCATTGCCACGGTGACCTCGCTGGTGCGCCCCGAAGACTGGGGCAAGACCATAGCCACGCATGAAGGCGCGCCCAACACCGCCTTCGTGGCCGCCCCGCTGCTGGCCGAGGCCGTGCTGCTCTTTTCGGGCTGGAACTCGGCCATGCTGCTGCTGGGCACGGCCCAAATCCTGACGGGCATACTGTTCCTGCGTTTCGGCAGGGGCGGGGCCTTCCCCGGCGTTTCCCCGCTTTCGAAAATGGCCTCAGACCTTTTGCGCCGTCCGGTGCTCTGGCTGTTGGTCTTCTGTTTCAGCACGGCCGTAGGCATTTCGCTGGGACCATATTCCATGCTGCCCCTGTTTCTGGTGGACGAACACGGATTCACCCGCGAGGCCGCCAACCAGCTCCTGTCCATTTCACGCATCGGCGCGGTTGTCCTGCCCTTTGTTTCCGGCTGGTTCACGGACCGATGGGGCGCAAAGCCCGCGCTGTTTTTGTATTTCACGCTCTGCGGTGCCAGCACCATGCTCATCGGCATCGGCACGGGAACGCTGCTGATTGCGGCAGTGATGCTCCAGCCCATGTTTTCCGTGCTGTTCTTCACCCCGGCGTTCACCGTGGTTTCCCACATGTTCAATCCCGAGGAACGCGCCGTGGTGGTCTCGTTCATCGGCCCCATCAACGCCTTTCTCGGTGTCGGGCTCATTCCGTGGGTTCTGGGCCTGCTCGGACAGGCAGGGCTCTTTTCGCTGGGGTTCATCCTTCAGGGAGGCATCTGCATGCTGTCACTGGCCCTGCTGCCGAAATTTCCCGCACACAGGCACTGAATCCATTCTCACCAGGTTGCCTGTATTCCCCGATGGCCGTATGCATACCAACGGGACTTCTGAACCACACGTCAAACCTGAGGGGAGGCGGACACATGGCACAAAGCGGATTCGGATTGCTGGCCTTCGTATTCCTTGCCTGGCTCATAAGTGAAAACAGGCGGCGGATTCCACTGGGAACCGTGGCCGCGGGACTGGCCCTGCAAATCGGGGTGGCCCTGCTCATGCTGCATGTTCCGGGCGTGGAAGACTTTTTCGGATTGCTGAACCGTGGGGTGCAGGCCATATCCCACGCCACGGACGCGGGAACCGCATTCGTTTTCGGTTATCTGGGCGGGGGCAAGCTGCCGTTTGCGGAAACAAGTCCGGGCGCATCCTTTGTGTTGGCCTTCAAGGCCCTGCCGCTGATCCTTGTCATCAGCGCGCTCTCGTCCCTGCTGTTCTACTGGCGCGTGATCCCGGTGGTGGTGGGCGTCTTTTCCCTGTTCCTGCAAAAGACCATGCGCATCGGCGGGGCGTTGGGCCTCGGCGTGGCCGCCAACGTGTTCGTGGGCATGGTGGAAGCGCCCCTGACCATCAAACCCTACCTCAGCCGCATGACCCGCAGCGAACTGTTCGCGCTCATGACCAGCGGCATGGCCACCATTGCGGGAACCGTGCTGGTGCTCTATGCCATGTTCATCGAAAAGGTGGTGCCCGGCGCGGTGGGCCATATCCTGACCGCCTCCATCATCTCGGCCCCGGCCGCCATCGTGGTGGCCAAGGTCATGGTGCCCGAAAGCGCGGACGTTACGCGCGGCGCGGCCAAACCGCCCCAGACCGCGTCCAGCTCCATGGACGCCGTGACCCGCGGGACCATGGACGGGCTGAGCGTTTTCCTGAACGTCATGGCCATGCTCATCGTGCTGGTGGCACTGGTGGCACTGGCAAACGAAATCCTCTCCCTGCTGCCGGACGTGGGCGGCAAGCCCCTCACCCTGCAGGGAATATTGGGCTGGGTCATGGCCCCGGTGGTCTGGCTGACCGGAATCCCATGGAACGAGTGCATGACCGCGGGAACCCTCATGGGCACAAAGACCGTGCTCAACGAATTCATCGCCTACCTGAACATGGCCAACCTGCCCGAAGGCGCGCTGAGCCAACGCAGCATGCTGATCATGACCTACGCCATGTGCGGGTTCGCCAACCTCGGCAGCCTCGGCATCATGATCGGCGGGCTGAACGTGATGATACCGGAACGGCGCAGGGAGATCGTGGGCATGGGCATGAAGTCGCTGGTCTCCGGCACGCTGGCCACGCTCATGACCGGCGCGGTGGTGGGACTGCTGACCTAGGGAAACGGCGCAAACGTTCTCAGGCTGCACGAACACGTTCGTGCAGCCTTTTTCGTGCAGGATTCAATCACTTCACGGCCGGAATACCGCCCAGCAGCGGCGCAAGCTCCACGGTTTCCCAGTCCGAATAGTCCACGCCCCGTATCCACAGGATGCGCTCCGACGGCCGTGCCACGATTTGCAGCACAGTACCCCCGAACATGGCCCCGCCGTCGGCCACGTCCACCTCCATGAGTTCGCGCATGGTTTCGGCGTTGATGCGCCCCTTGATTTCCGGGTTCGCGAGCATAGTCCGGATGTTGCGCAGCCTCGGGTCTTGCGTTTGGGGCGGCGGCGGGTTGATGCGCCCCTGCCACGGCTCGGGATAGGGCGGCACGAAACTGTTGTACGCGGCCAGCATGCCGGGGGACGCCCCCTCCCGCACCCGGCAGCCGAACGTGGCCCGCTCCACGGAAACAGCGCGGTCCGCGTCCGCCACCTGAATGATGTAGGCAAGATCGGCCGGGACCGCGCACAAACGCCGGACCGCGTCGTCCAGCGATTTTGCCCGGCTGAGCACGCGCACCAGCACGGAGCTGGTGTCCTCGCGGTCCTCGTATTCCGTGGGGTCGGAGTGCTCGCCGTTGTTCAGCTCCAGAAACACGCCGTTTCGATTCAGGCCGCTTTCCAGATACATGTTGCCCAGCGGATGCACGTTGGCAAAGGGCACGCCGTCCTTCGGGTGAAACACGGCCACGCCGAGATATTTCATGTATCGGCGCATGGGCTCGCGCAGAATGTCCCAGTTGCGGCCGAAAACAACATGGCCGTCCGTGGTCCGCTGGCCCCATGCGGCCAGTCCGCTGCACGCGGAAGGCGGTTCGCCGCCGAGCACCGCGCCCGTGAGCAGCATCATGCCCGCATTGAGTTCCATGGCCTTTTCCCGGCCCAGCCCGGAGCCTTTACCCATACCGAGAATCAGGGCCCGCACTTCCGGGCCGTACTGGTCGAACACGGCCTTGGCAAAAGCCTGCCGGGCGGAAGCGTCAACGCCCCGTTTGGAGAGGTCCGCGCAGATGCGTTCATGAAATTCACGCAGCAACGGGCCAGCCAGCGAGCCGTACTGTTCGCCCATGGCCTGCCAGTCGCCATACAGGTTCACAACATGGTATGTGCCTTCGGGGGTAACATACAGGGCGGCCGGACCAAGCTGCCGCAGCTGTTGCAGAGGCGCAGCCTGTACCGAAAGGCCGATCAGCAAAACCAGCAGCAGAAAAAACGAAACACATCGCGTCATGACGGCTCCTCGGGTTTGTTGCGGATCAGCATGGCAGCAGGGCATGGGCATGTCCATGCGGGTATAACCCGCCAACGGATTTCCTTTTTTTCCGTTTTGGGGCAGACTGCGCTTCGGGCCGATGATAATCATGCCCCTACCGTGACGCACGGTATACCCTGTATCTGCAGAATACTGATGCCCTGTAAAAACAGTGAACTCATTCCCGGGAGTTATACTCGATGACCATGTTCAAGACCATGGCCCTGTCCGGTTTGTGCCTTGCCATGCTGACTTGTGGTGCATGCAGGGACAAGGTCGAGAAAAAGGCCGAAGTCATTCGCCCCGTCGTAACCTACACCATCCCGGACATCATGCGCTCGCGGGAATGGTCCACATCCGGCACGGCCAAGGACGCGCTGGAAACCGCGCTGAGTTTTCGCGTGGGCGGGACTATCGTCAGCCTGCCGGTCAAGGTGGGCCAGCGCGTGGAAAAGGGAGACCTCGTGGCCGCACTCGATCCCACGGATTTCCGCCTTGAAGTCAGGCGCGCCGAAGCATCGCTCAAGGACCTCAAGGCCGAACTGAACAACTCCCGCCTCAATTACCAAAGGCTCAAAACCCTTGTGGACAAAGCCGTGATCAGCCGCAGCGAGTACGACTCGGCCTTCTCCTCCTATGAATCCCTGCTGGCGCGGGTCGAGGCGCAGGAAGATCAGGTGTCCATTGCCCGGCGCAACCTTTCCTACGCCACGCTGAACGCGCCCGTGGCAGGCATCATCAGCACCAAACCCGCCGAGGTGCACCGCAACGTGGCCGCAGGCGAAACCATCGCCACCCTCAACTCCAAGGGTGACCTTGAAATCGAGATAGGCGTTCCCGACCGCATCGTACCCTATGTGGAAGTGGGCCAGTCCGTATCCGTGGAATTCGACGTTTTCCAGGACGTCACCCTGGCCGGAGCGGTCAAGGAAGTGGGCGTGGAGGCTCAGGATTCATCCACGTTCCCGGTAACCGTCACCCTGCAGGAAAACGACCCGCGCATCCGCTCCGGCATGGTGGCCGAAGTGACCTTCGACTTTGCGCGCATTGCGGAAATGCAACTGGTCTCCATTCCGGTGCAGGCCATGTTCGGCAAGCCGGACAACACCAGCTGGGTCTGGGTGCTGGACACCGACACCATGACCGTACAAGAGCGCGCGGTGGAACCGGGCATGCCCACACGGCAGGGCACGGCCATCAAAAAAGGCCTGAACCCCGGCGACGTGGTGGTGGTGCGCGGCGTGCACAGCCTCAAGAACGGACAGAAAGTCCGCATGATGCAATAGCCGGGAGTCATTCATGAACATCGCCGAATGGACCATCAGAAACAGGGTCACATCCCTGACCATATTCGCGCTCATCATCGTGGCCGGGATCATGACCTTCCGGAATATTCCCCGACAGGAAGACCCGGACTTCATCATCCGCACGGCCATGATCACCACGGTTTTTCCCGGCGCCTCGCCCCAGAAGGTGGAAGAACTGGTCACGGACAAGCTCGAGGAAAAAATCCGCGAAATGGCCGAGGTGGAAACCGTGACCTCGGAATCCCTGAGCGGGCTTTCGCTCATTTCCGTGGACGTGTACGAAAGCATCAAGGACGTAACCCCCATCTGGACCAAGCTGCGCAACAAGGTCGACGACGCCATGCCGGACCTGCCCGCCGAGGCGGGCAAACCCATGGTCAACGACGAATTCGGGGACGTCTTCGGATTCCTCATCGCCGTGACCGGCGACGGCTATTCCTACCGCGAGGTGGAGGATTACGCGGACATGGTGCGCAACAAGCTCATGACCGTGGACGGCATCGCCAAGGTGGACCGCTGGGGCAGGCAGGAAGAACGCGTGTTCATCGAATTTTCCAATGCCCGCTTTGCGGAACTGGGCCTCAGCCCGTTCATGTTGCAAAGCATCATCAGGGCGCAGAACACCATCCAGCCAAGCGGACAGATATTCGCCAACCCCGAACGCATCAACCTGCGGGCCTCCGGAGAATTCAACTCCGTGGACGACATCCGCAACATGAATCTGCGCAAGCCCGGCGGCAAGGACAGCATTGCGCTGGAGGACGTGACCACCATCCACCGCGGTTTCAAGGAACCGCCGTCCACCATGGTGCGCTACAACGGCCAGGACTGCATCCTGCTGGCAGTGAGCATGGCCGTGGGCAACAACATTTCCGAAGTGGGCCAACGCCTCAGAGACAAAAGCGACGAGGTACTGGCAAGCCTGCCCGTGGGCATCGGGCTGGACTACGTCATCTACACGCCCGACTACGTGGACGAGGCTGTGGACGGTTTCGTGATCAATCTGGGCCAATCGTTCATCTTCGTCGTCGCGGTCATGCTGTTGTTCGCGGGGCTGCGCGTGGGCCTCATCTGCGGGGCGCTCGTGCCCATGGCCATGCTGGCCTGCATCGCGTTCATGCCCATGTTCGACGTGTTCCTGCAACGCATTTCCATCGCATCCATGATCATCGCGCTGGGCATCCTCGTGGACAACGGCGTGGTGGTCAGCGAGAACATTCTGGTGCAGCTGGAAGCGGGGGCGGACCGCATGACCGCGGTCAAACGCACGGTATCCGAACTTTCGTTCCCCCTGCTGGCGGCCTCGCTGACTACCATCTTCGCGTTCCTGCCCATTCCGCTGGCTCCCAGTTCGGCGGGCGAATACTGCGTGTCCCTGTTCATCGTCATCACCATCACCCTGTTGGCCTCGTGGCTGCTGTCCATGACCATGGTGCCCATGATGTGCTACGGGCTGCTCAAACCCCAGCCCTCGGAGCAGACCTTTTCCGGCCGCATCTACCGCACGTACCGGAGCCTGCTCACCGCGGCCCTGAAGCAACGCACCGTATTCATGGGCATTATCCTGATCCTGTGCGCACTCTCCTTCTGGGGCTTCCGCTTCGTGCCCAAGATATTCTTTCCGCCCAACGAACGCGCCCAGTTCATGATCGACTTCTGGCTGCCCTACGGCACGGACATCCGCGTGACCTCGGAACGCTCGGCCAAGCTTGAAGAATTCCTTCAAAAGGACCCGGCCTTCGAATCCATGGTCACCTTCATCGGCGCGGGCGGTCCGCGCTGGTACCTGCCGCTGGACCTTGAGCAAAACAACGAGAACCTGACCACCTTCGTGGTCAACATCGACGACTTCGACAGCCTGCCCGGCATCATGGACCGTACCGAGGCCGAATTGCAGGCCCATTACCCGGACCTGCGATACCGGCTCAAGGAAATGATGCTGGGGCCGCCCTCGGGCGCGGCCATTGAAATCCGCATATCCGGCGACGACATGACCACGCTCTATCGCCTGCGGGACAACATCGCCGATCTCCTGCACAAGCAGGACTCCGTTGTTTCGGTCTGGGACGACTGGGGCAACTTCACCAAACAGATGGTGGTGCAGGTGGACCAGAACCGCGCGCGCCGCGCCGGACTGACCAGCGCGGACATTGCCTCGTCCATACAGATGCAGATGTCCGAACTGCAGGTTTCGGACTTCCGCGAGGGCGACAAGGTCATCCCCATCGTACTGCGGACAAACAGAAACTACCGCGACCAGCTGGACAAGCTGCTGGCCATCAACGTGTATTCCAGCGAGGACAACATCAGCGCGCCCCTGCTGCAGGTGGCCGACATCATACCCGAATGGCAGCCCGCGGACGTGCGCCGCCGCGATCAGGTGCGCACCATGACCGTGCAGGCCGACGTGGAAGGCGAATTCGCTTCCGAGGTGCTGGCACGGGTCAAGCCCGAAATCGAAAAACTCATGGACTCGGGCGAATGGCCCGCCGGGTACACGCTGGAATACGGCGGATCGGACGAAAAAAGCGCGGAATCGCAGGCGGCGCTCATGGAAAACATGCCGCTGGCCATGGGGCTGCTGATCCTGATTCTGGTCATCCAGTTCAACTCCATCAAAAAGCCGATGATCATCATGCTGACCCTGCCGCCCATGATGCTGGGCATCACCCCGGGCATGGTCCTGACCCAATCGCCCTTTGGGTTCATGCCCATGCTGGGCATGATCAGCCTGCTGGGCATAATCGTGAACAACGCCATCATGCTACTGGACCGCATGGACCTGCTGCAAAAGGACGGCATGAGTCTGGCCGACTCCGTGGTTGTGGCGGCCCTGCAACGCTCGCGCCCCATCATCATGACCACGGTGACCACCATCATCGGCCTTGCACCGCTCATCTATTCGGGCGGGGGCATGTGGCGACCCATGGCCATACTCATGGCCTCGGGCCTTGCCGGAGCCACGGTGCTGACCCTGCTGCTCTGCCCGGTGCTCTATTCGCTGTTCTACAAGGTGCGCTTCAAGGACTGGCGCTGGGACCCGGCCATACTGGAATCGGTCAAATAACGATCCGGTCACAATAAAACGGCCCCGGAACCTGTATGGAACCGGGGCCGTTTTTTTTCAGTCACATATCGTTTTGAGCCTTATTTCCTTCCAAGGGCCGCCCTGTCCACAAACCATTCGGTCCGCTGCGCACGAATACGGGCCGCGGGCAGGGATTCGTTCCCGTCCCGAACGGCCTTGAACGTGGCAGCCTTGTCCGCCCCCGAAACCAGATACAGGACCGTGTTCGCCGCGTTCAGGCAGGGCAGGGTCATGGTCACGCGATCCACCGCGGGTTCGGGCATATCGTTTGTGGCGGCCACGGGCTCGACGCTTTCCACGGAATCCAGCGCCGGACAGCCAGGAAAAAGCGAAGCCGCATGGCCGTCCGCGCCCACGCCCATAAGCACAAGGTCCATTTGCGGCATGGCGCCCGCACCGAAAAGATTGACCAGCTCGCGCCGGTATTCCTGCGCCGCATCATGCGCGCCCTTTTCACCGGGGATGCGGTGAATATTTGCTGTGGGTACAGGCACGCGGGAAAGCAGCAGGTCTCGGGCAACGCCGTAATTGCTCCATTCGTGGTCCGGTCCGACCATGCGCTCGTCTGCCCAGAACACATGGGTGCGGTCCCACGGCACGGCGCGCCAGAACCTGTCCGTGGCCAGCAGTTCATACAGCCCGTGCGGACTGCTGCCGCCGGAAAGGACCACGCAGAAATTGCCGGAACGCTCCAGGGCCGCGTGCGACTCGCACACAAAAAAAGACGCGGCAGCCCGGTTCAGGGCCTCGGCGTCTTCGAATTCGGTTACACGGTGCATTGATCATCCTTTGGACGATGATTCGCATGCCGCGGGGTCCGGGCCATCCAGACCCGCCCTGACGGACGCAGCAGCGACTTGCTTTGCGGCACAATTGCACTCCATACGCACCGGAGTCAACAATTCCGCACACAAAATCACGCTATCCTGCTGCAAAAACAGGCAGGATAGCCCAAAAAACCGAGCACTCCCCCCTTTTCCGGGCATGCCTGAGATTGCACAAGGTTGCCACCGCATGCGGGCAGGGGCATACTTTGCTAAATTCGCAAGGAGAAACCGAGGCATGGAACAGCTTTTGACCATGGAAAACCTCATTGCCCTGATCACCCTGACAGGGCTTGAAATCGTTCTGGGCATCGACAACATCGTCTTCGTGGTGGTGGTCACCAACAAGCTGCCCCGCAACCGGCGCGAAATGGCGCGCAAGCTGGGCATCGGGCTGGCCATGCTGACCCGCATCCTGCTCCTGTTCGCCATCAGCCTGATCATGGGCCTGACCAAGCCGTGGTTCGAGATATTGGGGCATGCGGTTTCCGGACGGGACGTGGTGCTCATTTGCGGCGGGCTGTTCCTGCTGGCCAAGGCCACCATGGAAATCCACGAAAAGCTGGAAGGCCCGGACCATGAGCGGCACATGACCGGCACTCCCCATTCCCTTGCGGGCGCCATCGTGCAGATCATGCTGCTGGACATGGTCTTTTCGCTGGATTCGGTCATCACGGCCGTGGGCATGGCGCAGGACATAGCGGTCATGGTGACCGCCATCGTGGCCGCGGTGCTGGTCATGCTGGTCTTTGCCGACGCGGTCAGCCGGTTCGTGAGCAACCACCCCACCATCCAGATGCTGGCGTTTTCCTTCCTGCTGCTGGTGGGGGTCCTGCTGGTGGCCGAAGGACTGGGCAGGCACATCGACCGGGGCTATGTATATTTCGCCATGGGATTTTCCCTGTTCGTGGAATTTTTGAACCTGCGCGCACGGAAAAGACGGGCGGCGGTCCGCTGATTTGCCCGGTCGCATGGCCTGCTTCTTGCCTTTGCGCCCGGTCCGCGTTACCCCTGTGCGCGTGAAGAACAACAAGCCCACACGCCGCAAGCCGCGCCACCGGCCGTGTCCGCCGCCCCCCGGACGGTCCAGCCGCCTGTACGTGCGCATACAGCCCAAGGACATCGCCATGTTCCGGTTCCTGCTCGAAGCGCACGACAACCTCGGCATATTCACGGTTACTGATCGCTTTCAGGGCATACTCATGCTGCGCTACTCCCCGCATCAGGAGCGCGAAATGCGCGCTTTCCTGCACAGCCTGAAAAACGTGGTCCCGGTAGACGTGCTGCACGAAGCCCCGGAACCGCGCGTCGGCTAATCCTTGACACGCCCGGCCAAAGCCATACAGTGCCGCCAGCGAGGAACCATGATCAATCTTCTTGACCTGACATATGACGAATTGCAGTCGTTCGTTGTGGACGACCTCAAACAGGCCCGCTTCCGCACGGACCAGATATGGCAATGGATCTGGCAGAAGGGCTGCACCGATTTCGAGCAGATGACCAACATGGGCAAGGAATTGCGCGCCCTGCTGGCCGAACGCGCCTTCATTTTCCACCCGTCCATCGACCGCGCGCAGGTCAGCCGCGACGGCACGGTCAAGCTGCTGCTGCGCCTGCACGACGACAAGCTCGTGGAAACCGTACTCATCCCCTTCAACGACCGCTATTCCCAATGCCTTTCCACGCAGGTGGGCTGCGCCATGGCCTGCACCTTCTGCAACACGGGGCAGCTCGGGTTCGAACGCAACCTGACCATGGGCGAAATCCTCGGGCAGGTGCTGGTGGGCCGCCAATACCTTGCGGACAACGACCTCGACCCGCTGCGCAACCTCGTGTTCATGGGCATGGGCGAACCCCTGCTCAATCTGGACAACCTGCTGCGCGCGCTGGAAACGCTGCCCTCCACCAAGGGCCTGAACATTTCGTGGCGGCGGTCCATGGTTTCCACGGTGGGCTTTCCCGAACAGCTGCGCAAACTCGGGGAAACGGAACTGGCCCTGCCCGCCATCTCCCTGCATGCGCCCACGCAGGAATTGCGCGAACAGATCATGCCCAAGGCCGCACGCGTGCATCTGGACGACCTCATGCGCTGCCTGAACGAATTCCCCCTGCGCCCGCGCGAACGCATCACCTTTGAATACCTGCTGCTCAAGGGCGTGAACGATTCCCTGAAGCACGCGGACCAGCTTGCCAAGCTGGTGGACCCCAAGCGCATGAAGGTCAACCTCATCGCCTACAACGCCACCGAAGGCCTGCCATATGAGGCACCGGACCGCGAGCAGGTGGAAGCCTTTGAAAAACGGCTCTGGAAACACGGGGTCACGGCCTTCATCCGCCGCTCCATGGGCGCGGACATCATGGCCGCCTGCGGCCAGCTCAAGGCGGACCAGCAGAAATAGCCTGTGCAAGTGCCGGGAACCGCTTGTCTTTGTCTCCGATATCTGGAACAAGAGCCTGTGGGGTCTCAACAACAAGGAGTTTTGACATATGGCTCGTGATTTCAGGGAAATGTTGGAGGAAGTGTCCAGGGACGACGAGTACGGACGCTATTTCAAGGAAATCGCCATCGGGTTCAAGCTGGTCATGTCCATACAGGCCAGCAACATGCACGGGTGCGAACCCGCGGAAACCCTTGACGACGTATACGCATACAAAAGTTTCGACGTGAGCGTGCGGCAGTTCAGCAAGCCCATCGACGCCCCCAAGATCGGCGCGTGGAGCGAACTGCGAGCCAAGGAATGGGCCGAGGGATTCGATCGTCCCGAGTACCGCAGGGACATGGCCAAGGAATGTGTGCCCACCGAAGTGGTGCAGACCATATTCGAAGACATCATTGATTATGCCCGCGAAAAGGGACATCTGGAAGCGGATCAGGAGCCATCTCTGGTGGACCCGGAAGAACCCATCCGCAAAATGCGCAAAGGCTGCGGCGGCAGTTGCGCTGCAAAAAAATAGCCGGTCATTCCCGCATCATCGCTTTTCAGGCCCGCTTTCGGCGGGCCTTTTTCATGGGCGCGGCAGCCCGAAATCACATCAATAGGCCAGCTTTTCCAGCCCGAAAAACCTGCGGGCATTCTCCCCGGTGATGCGCCAAAGGTCCTGCACGGAGATCGCCTTGAGCAGGGCCACCTTCTCCGCGGTGAACACCACCAGCGCCGGATGGTTGCGCTTGCCGCGCCACGGCTCGGGCGTCAGGTACGGGCAGTCCGTTTCCAGCACCAGCCGGTCCAGCGGCACCGAGGCGACCGCGGCCTGCGTTTCCACGTTCTTGTTGAAAGTCACCGGACCGGGCACGGAAACCATCCAGCCGTTGGAAACCACCCGCGCGGCAAAGCCCGCATCGCCGCCAAAACAGTGCCACAGCACCGGATAGTCACGGAAACCCTCGGCCTCCAGGATCTCCACGGTGCGTTCATGCGCATCGCGGGAGTGGATGACCACGGGTTTGCCCAGTTCACGGGCCATGTGCAGCTGGCGCACGAACGCTTCGGCCTGCACGTCGTGCGGCACATGGTCCCAATAAAAATCCAGCCCGATCTCGCCCACGGCCAAAAGCCGCGGCTCGGCCTTGAAATGTGCGCGCATGCGCTCAAGGTCGTCGTCCGTGCACCGGTCCGTATTGTTGGGATGGATGCCCAGCAAAAAGAACACTTCCGGGTGCGCGTCGAACAGGGTCCGGTTGCGCTCAAACGCGTCCGGTCCCAGAAACACGTTGCCGATGGCCGACACGCCGCAGGCGCGGGCGCGCTCCAGCAGTTCCTCGCGGTCCTCGTCAAAATCCTCAAGGTCCAGATGCGCGTGCGTTTCCACGCCCACGCAGGACAGCTCAAGCGTTTCCGGTTCGCGTCGGTTCTTTTTTTTCTTCTTGCTCATGCGGCAGGGGCCTCCGGGGGCGAGGATTCGCGGGAAAGGAGACTTGGGGAGGGCCCTTTTGAAAAAGGGCCCTCCCCAAACCCCTCCCCCAAAACTTTTTGGCGAGCGCCCCCGGCTTGCTCCGCAAACCGGGGGCGCTGATTTATCGTCAACTATTCCAAAAAATTATAAAACAAAAAAAGCGTCTTGTCACATCACGCCGTTCCGCATTCGCAGAATGCGGAACAAAAAAGGGTCAAGGGACGTATCCCTTGCGGGTGCAGGGCAGCGCCCTGCTTCTCCCGAAACGGAAGGGAGAACCGACGCGTATTGCACATACGCGAGGAGTTGACCCGTTTGAAGCAACGCCGCAGATTGCCGTTTTCCACCTGCACGCAGGCTGTTCAAAAACGATGAGATGCCAGGCGCGCCGAACGGGGCAGAACCGACGCGTATTGCA
>NZ_WAIE01000012.1 GCF_008830225.1 Pseudodesulfovibrio senegalensis | reverse complement strand
AGGCAAAAAATCCTTTATTCCCGTCGCCCCTGAAAGCCCTCGCCGCACCCCGCAACAATCGCCTGCGGGCCGTCGCACAGTCGCTGCGCTTCGGGTGCTCCGGTGATCCCTCCGTCGATTGGCGGCTTTGGTGGCTCGCGCTTTAAACATACTTTTCGGGCAAGCCCCATGCTGCCTGTCGCAGTGAGTACGTGCTCTTACTCCGTGCGGCAGCAAAATGCGTTCATTCGGCCTGATGACTCGTCGCTTTTTCGTTGGTTGATTGGTCGCTTTCCTCTTTACCCCGCTCAAGCCCACGAGGTGGAGTGCCGCTCAAACAAGCAGAGGATAAAAAACGGGCCGCCCCGTTGGAACGGCCCGTTGTATTTTCTTAGTGCCCGTCCACTTTGGGTTTTTTGCGCGCGTTGGGAATTTCGAACACGAGGGTGCTGGTCAGCTTGCTGGTCAGATACTCGTCGCGCTTGTTTTCCGGGGCCGGCGTCTTGATGAAGAAACGCACGAACCAACGGCCCGTGGTGTCCAGCGGCAGCCTGATCACCCCGTCCCTGACCTCGGTGCGCTGCACGTACATGTCCTCGGCCACGGTGGAGTAGCCGTTGTAGGTGGCATCCCAGTATCCAACGCCCGTGTAGGGCTTGCCGTAGCGGTAGACCTTGAACTCGGCGATTTCGCCTTTCTTGTATGTGGAAGGATCCTGGGCCGGGACCAGCTCCAACGGCATGCCGATGCAGCCCGGGAACGGGCTGCTCGGCTTTTCGCAGGTCACGTAGGTTTTGGTCCACTGCTTGCTGAAGATGCTGGTTTCCACGGACGCGGCCTTTTGGGCGATGGCCTGCATGGGCTTGATGGAATGGCGTTTCCGTCCTTTCTTGTCGGTCCAGCGCGTGAAGTAGCCGGGCGTGGTTTCCGCGCTGAGCACGTATGTGCCGGGCTGTTCGTAGTCCACCATATAGGAATGCAGGGATTTGCCGTCACGCAGTTGCACCGGGGCCACGGATTTGTCCGGCGACTGGATCTGCACGCTGTGGAGCTTTTCCTTGCGCACGGCGTCGTCCACCGGGAAGTGGTGCCCGTAACAGAAAAAGAGCGGCGAGACCTTGCCCTTGGATACGTGGTAGCGGGCGGCCTGAATGAACAGGGAATGCGCGGTGGCCGGTTTTGTGGGCAGGCAGAGCAGGCAGGCCGCGGCCAGCAGGCTGGCGGCGACAAGAGGTTTTCTGATGATCATGAGCGTCTCCTGACGAAAGGTTAATGTTGTGTGGCGTCCTGCGGCTGGCAGGGCATGTGTTCCTTGAGGCATTCGTGGCAAAGTCCGTAGATGGTGGTGCGGCTTCGGAACATGCGAAATCCCTCCTGCCGGGCGCTTTCCTGCTGCAGGCATTCGAGATACGGGTTGATGATGGGAATCTTTTTGCCGCATTTCTCGCAGACCAGATATGACTTTTGGCCGTCGCTCGGTTCATAGCGCGTGGTGCCGTCTCCATAGTGCACGCAGCGCGCCAGTCCGGCCTGTTGCAGGTGCTTGAATGTCCGGTACACAGTGGAAAGGCTGATTCCCGGGTCGATGCCCGAGACCTGCCGGAACAATTCCTCGGCCGTGAGCAGCTGGGAGCCGCTGATGAAGATGTCCAGAATCAGCTTGCGCTGGCTGGTGAGTTTGAGCCTGTTGGCCTTGAGATAGTCCTGAAAGATTCTCGTTGTTCCGTTCATGGGGTTTTCCGCCTTGTGAAATGCGTCTGTTTGTCAGCGGCAAAGTGCCTGTTTTGTCGCCCCGAATCCGTGTTTTGGCCGAATTTGAAAATTGTTTTCATTTTCGACTAGCTGCGGTCAGGGTTTGGCTGAGTTTGTTGCAAACGATTGGCATTTTCTTTTTTCCTTTGACAGGCCGCGACCTGCGGCCTATTTATGATAGCGAAATTCATTATCAGCACGTTCGTGCAATTGCAAGACCGGAGTGAGGGAATGGAAATCGGAAGGACATTGAGTTCATTGACGGCAGGTGACAGCGCAATGGTTGTGGCCATTGACGCAGGCCGCAGGGCGCAGACCCGTCTGGAGTCCCTGGGGCTTGTTCCGGGCGTTTTTGTGGAGATCATCAATAATGGACGCGGACCCATGCTGGTCTGCGTTGGCGAAGGGCGCGTCATTGTGGAACGCGGCATCGCCGGAAAGGTGCTGGTGGCCTGATTCGGTCCGGCACAAACACAGCGTAAAGGCGGAGAAACGGCATGACTCTTGATGAATTGAAACCCGGCACCGCGACCGTGATGAAGGACCTCACGGCCTCGGGAGCCCTGGGCCAGCGGTTGTTGGATCTGGGTTTTTATCCGGGCGCCGAAATCAGCGTGGTGCGCAACGCCCCGCTGGTGGACCCCGTGGAACTGGAATTGGATGGCTACCACGTGAGCATCCGGCATGACGAAGCGCGTCATGTGGAGGTGGAATAGCATGAGCCGCAAAAATCTTCTTGTTGCGCTTGCCGGGCAACCCAACTGCGGCAAGTCCACAGTCTTCAACATGCTCACCGGGGCGCGCCAGCACGTGGCCAACTATCCGGGCGTGACCGTGGAAAAGAAGACCGGTTTTTTTCGCACGGATTCCGGGCGCGTGGAGCTGGTGGACCTTCCCGGTACATACAGCCTGAGTTCCTATTCGCTGGAAGAGCGGGTTGCGCGTGATTTCATCCTGCAGGACAGGCCCGACGTCATCGTGGATGTGGTGGACGCCTCCAACCTCAAGCGCAACCTGTACCTGACCCTGCAACTGCTGGAGATGGAAGCGCCGGTTGTTCTGGACCTGAACATGATGGACGTTGCCGAGCGCAGGGGCATTTCTGTGGACCACGAAGGACTTTCCCGGCATCTGGGCATTCCCGTGGTGCCCACGGTGGGCAAGGCCGGGGTGGGCGGCAAGGACATCAAGCGGGTGCTGGACGAGCAGGCCCAAAAGGAGCCGGAAAAGTTTTTTGTGGTGGATTACGGCGTCATGGAGCCGCACGTCCAGAAGATGCAGAGTCGCGTGGTGGCCCGGATGCAACTGCCGGAGTCCTATCCGTCCCGCTGGGTGGCCCTGAAGCTGTTGGAAAACGACGCCGAGGTCACCAAGCTGGTCACTGCGGACAACGCGGACGCGGACGAGCTGGTGCGTGAGATCGAGCGCCTGCGGAGCGAATTCGAACAGGAGGCGGGGATTCCCGCCGAACGGCATATCGCTTTTGCGCGGCACAAGGCCTGCGCAGGCATCTGCCGCGAATTCATGACCCTGCCCGCGGAAAAGAAGGCCAGCCTCTCGGACCGCGCGGACAGATACGTCTGCAGCCGCTTTTTCGGTCCCTTGGTGCTGTTGGCCATCCTGTTCATCCTGTACGAGGTTTCCATCGTCTTCGGCTACTGGGTCGCGGGCGAGGTCTGGCCCGTGTGGGGCGCCTTGGAGACATTCACGGCCAGCATATTGCCCCAGCCGGGTTTTTTGAGCGATCCACTGTTGTTCGGGCTGGGCACGTGGGTGGTCAAGAGCACCACGGCCATTCTCAACTACCTGCCCATTTTCTTCCTGCTGTTCGCGCTCATCGCCATTCTGGAAGACAGCGGCTACATGCCGCGCATGGCTTTTATTCTGGACCGGCTTTTCCGCCGTTTCGGCCTGCACGGCCAATCCACCCTGCCGCTGATTCTGGGCGGGGTGTACGTGGGTGGCTGCGCCATCCCCGGAGTCATGGCCACCAAGGCCATCCCGGACGAGCGCGCGCGGCTGGCCACCATTCTCATCGTGCCCATGATGAACTGCCTGGCCAAGGTGCCCCTCTATCTTATCCTGATAGGAGCCTATTTTCAGGATCAGGGCGGGCTGACCATGTTCTTCATCGCCACGGTGACCCTGTTCATGGCCTTGCCCGTGGCCAAGGTGCTTTCGCTCACCGTGCTGGGCAAACAGCCGAGCGCTCCCTTTATCATGGAGATGCCGCCGTATCACCTGCCTACGGTTTCCGGCGTGCTGCGCCGCGCGTTCGAGCGCATCTGGCTCTTTCTCAAGAAGATCGTCACCGTGGTCATCGCGGTTGCCGTGGTGGTGTTCGTGCTCATCAACTTCCCGGGCCTGAGCCGGGAACGCATGGCCGAATACCGGGCCAAGCAGGAGGCGGCCACGGCCACATTCATGAAGGCCGTGGACAAGACCGGGTACAAGGGCGAAATCTCGGCCGACGACGTTCTGCCCATGATTCTTTTTGCCGACAGCCTGAAGGACGCCAAGCGCGGCATAACCGACAGGGAAAAGGCCGCGGCCGTGAACACGTCGTTCCAGCAGGCCAATCCGGTCTACTATGCCGTGGTCAAGCGCAAGGGCGCGGACGGCAAGAAGCTGAACAAGGCCTACAAGAAGGTTGTCAAACTGCGCAAGAAACTGCGTCGCGAAATGCGCACCGAGCGTTTCGAGTCCAGCTTCCTGGGCGTCATGGGCCGTGCGCTTGAGCCGGTCACCCGCTACGCCGGGTTCAACTGGCGCATCAACATCGCGCTTTTGTCCGCATTTGCGGCCAAGGAAAATAGCGCCGCCACCCTCGGGGCCATCTATGGCATCGACGGCAGCGGCTCGGTGCAGGAGAGCATGAAGGCGGGCGAGGCCGGGTTTACGCCCCTGCACGCGTTGGCCCTCATGCTGTTCATGGCCCTGTATCCCCCGTGCGTGCCCACCTCCATCATGGTGCGCATGCAGTCCGGGTCCACCAAGTGGATGGTTTTTTCCATCGCATACCAGACCCTGTTGGGCCTTGCCGTGGCAACGCTGGTCTTCACCGGCGGAACCCTGCTCGGGCTGACGGGTTTTCAGGCCATGTGGGCATTCTACGCCCTGTGCGTGGGAGCCACTGTGGTCATGGCGTTTGTTCCGGATCGTCAGCCGGAAAAGGTCGAAATACGTGAAACGTGTAAACAGGATTGTTAGGAGGAGTACCCAATGAAAAAGATGATGATTACCGCAATGACACTGGCCGTGCTGGCCTTGGCCGCCACGGCATTTGCCCACACCCCCCTGTGCGATTGCTTTGATAACGGTGACGGTACCGTGAGCTGCGAAGGCGGCTTCTCGGACGGCTCGTCCGCTTCGGGCGTCAAGATGTACGTCAAGGACGGCTCCGGCAAGGTGCTGCAGGAAGGCGCCATGAATGCGGACAGCGAGTTCAACTTCAAGAAGCCCGAAGGCAGCTACACGGTTCTTTTTGATGCAGGCGAAGGCCACGCAGTCGAGATCAACGGCGCCGACATCGTGGAATAGTTCAAGGTCATGTTCGGGGGCCGGACGGTTCGGCCCCCGATTTTTTCTCAGATAAATGAAAACAGGAATCAAATTCAATCAATTCAAAGGAGAGTCAGTGATGAAAAAGGGTATTTTTGCAGCGTTCGCGCTGGTGGCCGTTTTGGCCATGGCCATTCCGGCTTCCGCGCATTTCATGATGGTGTACACCCCGGAAATAGCCATGGACAAGGGCGGAGACATGGACTTCCGCATGGTCTTCACCCACCCGGCCGAAGCGGGCCACACCATGAATATGGGCGGAGTCAACGAGTTCTATGTCCTTTCCCAGCGCGGCGACGCCAAGGCCAAGAAGACCGACCTGATGCCCTACGTCAAGGAAATCAAGTGGACCAACCCGGCTTCCTCCAATACCGCCTACTCCGCAATGCTGCCCAAGAAGGTCGTGCGCTCCATGGGCGACTATACCTTCGTGTTTGTGCCGGGCTACTACTTTGAAGAGGAAGAAGGCATCTACATGCAGCAGATCACCAAGCTGATCGCCAACGTGGGCGGCATCCCGGGCAACTGGGCCGATCCCGTGGGCCTGCCGTGCGAAATCGTGCCCCTGATCAAGCCCTACGGCGTGTGGACCGGCAACGTGTTCAAGGCGCAGGTGCTCTCCAACGGCAAGCCGGTTGCCGGCGCCGAAGTGGAAGTGGAATTCATGAACCACATGCCCGACATGACCAAGAACGCCATGCCCGCCAAGGGTTCCGTGGAATACCCGCATGATTCCATGGTCACCCAGACCATCTTCACCGACTCCGAAGGCTACATCACCTTTGGCATCCCCAAGGCCGGCTGGTGGGGCTTTGCCGCACTGGGCGTGGGTCCGGACACCGAATACAAGGGCAAGGAACTGTCTCAGGATGCCGTGATCTGGGTCAAGGCCGTGGACATGAAATAGCCGATAATCCAACGGACGCATATGATAGGGCGGGTCCTCGCGGGCCCGCCCTTGGATTAATTGCAAACCGTGATCCGGCAGACTCTTGAAAAAGGCTTGCGTGCAAGGCGAAAAAAAGGAGCAGGGCCGAACACCGCTGGACCGATCGGGACGTGCGAGAATTGGAGCGGACATTGGCCGGCAACCATGTCCATGTGGTAGTCTGTGTCTGGAACCCGCGTGTGGACATTGCCTCGGCCATCGAACGTGCCGGGGCGCGTGTTCTGGTGCTCGATTCGTTTGCGGTTTCGGCCGAGTGCATCATTATCAAACCAACCTGCAACGACTTGGACGCCCTGTCCGGCGACCCAGCAGGGCAGTAGGGAGGGACCATGGATACCATCATTGCAGTGATCATTATTGTTTTGGCCGGGGTGTACGTGTTCCGGCGCATGCACAAATCCATGACCGGAAAATCCGGTTGCGGATGCAGCGGGGACTGCGGCGCCTGCGGCGGTTCCGGGCAGAACGCGGATGGCTCCTGTCCTTCGGAAAAAAAAGAACCGCTCGAATAATTTTCCCTTTCCATTCTCCGGCTCTGCCCGGACGGCACCGATTGCCCCCGGTGCCCTCATGATGTTTCCCGCCTTGTTGCTGCCGTTGCAGGGCGGGAACATCTACAGGGGCGGATAAAGGGTTGATAGCTGCGTTGCTGCAATGAATCCTGCGGCTCGCGTATTTGGAATACGCGTCACCACAGGATTGATTTTGCGCCTTGCTCTCCACCCTTTCTCCGCCCCTTTCTGTTTTGTTGAAGGTTGATAGCTGCACCCGCAAGGGACGCGTCCCTTGGCCCTGTTTTGCCCTGCCTTTTTCGGATGCCGAACGGGTTGGGATGTGTGGATGGTTTTTCATGTCCTGTTCAGGCCATGCCTGAAAATTGATTTTTCATTGATTCCATCACGCCGCAAAACAGCGGGCCGGTCAGCAAAGCTGACCGGCCCGCTCGCCAAAAAGTTTTGGGGGAGGGGTTTGGGGAGGGCCTTTTTCAAAAGGCCCTCCCCAATTCTTGCCGTTTAATATTCCAACTCGGCCTCGTCCACGGGATGGCTGAAGTTCTTGTAGGCCCAGAACTGGTAGAGCATGACGATAGGCACGAAGACCACGGCCACGCCGAGCATGATCTTGAGGGTCAGCTCGCTGGACGCGGAGTTCATGATGGTCAGGCTGTTGGCCGGATTGGGCTTGGACGGGATGATGGCCGGGAACAGTCCCACTATGGCGAACATGGTCGTGCCGCCGATGAACACGGCCGAGGCTCCCCATGCGGCCCACCAGCGCGCCGCGCCCATGTATACGCGCATGAGCACCAGCCCGCCCACGGGCAGGGCCAGCACCACGAAGAGCAGCGGGGTCTGCAGGTAATTGCCGAAGAGCTGCGTGCTCACGGCCGAGAAGGCCAGGAACAGCACGGTGATGACCACCAGCACCGGCCAGAGCTTGATGGCGAGGTTGCTGGCCCGCTGCTGCAGGTCGCCCTGCGTGCGGATGGACAGCCACAGCGCGCCGTGCAGCACGAACATGACCGTGAAGAGCACGCCGCCGGCCAACCCGTAGGGATTGAGCAGCTGGAAGATGTTGGCCTGATTGAGGTGCGTATCGTCCAGCGGCAGTCCCTGGAAGATGTTGGCAAAGGCCACGCCCAGCAGCAGCGCGGGCAGGAAGCTGCCCACGAACTGGCAGGTGTCCCAGACCTTTTTCCATGCCGCGCTGTCCACCTTGGAGCGGAATTCGAAAGAGACCCCGCGCAGGATCAGGGCGAAGAGCAGCAGCATGAGCGGGGTGTACAGCCCGCTGAACATCTGGGCATAGGCCAGCGGAAAGGCCGCGAAGGTTACGCCGCCCGCGCTGATGAGCCAGACCTCGTTGCCGTCCCAGAACGGCCCCACCGAGTTGTACATGACCCGTTTTTCGGTTTCGTTCTTGGCCAGAAAGGGCATCAGGGTTCCGACGCCCAGATCAAAGCCGTCGAGCACAAAGTACATGGCCCAGAGCACGCCCCAGAGCAGGAACCAGACAGTGGCAAGGGTATAGTGCAGAGATTCCATAGTTTCTTCTCCTTTTTCGTCTGTTTCCTAGTGGCCTTCCACAGGTCCCTGCTTGGCAAAGCGCATCATGAGCCAGATGCCGCAGATGCCCAGCAGCGTGTAGATGGCGGACATGACGATGAGCGAGAAACTCACCTGCGCCGCCGTGACGTTGGAAACCCCGTCCGACGTACGCATGAGGCCGTACACGATCCATGGCTGGCGTCCCACCTCGGCCACGATCCAGCCCAACTCGATGGCGATGTAGGGCACCGGAATGAGGAACGGGAGAATCTTCAGGAATTTCGGGTATTCCTCAATGGTGTTGCGCTTGAGCCACGCAAACCCGGCCACCAGAATCATGAGCGTTCCAAGCCCGACCATGCCCCGGAAGGCCAAAAAGGTCAGCACCACGGGCGGGTGCTCGTCTGCGGGGATGTCGTTCAGGCCCACGACCTCGGCCGAGGGGTCATTGAAGGCCAGAAAACTGAGCAGGCCCGGAATGGGGATGGCCTCCAGCACGTTGCCCTTTTGGCCCGGAATCTGGAGCAGGTACATGGGCGCGTATTTCTGGGTTTCCCAGTGCGATTCCATGGCCGCGAGCTTGGCGGGCTGCACCTCGGCCACGTGGTTGCCGTGGGAATGGCCCTGAATGGCAACCAGCAGCGAGGCCAGAATGGCCAGCGTTGCACCCAGCCGGAAGGACTTTTTGAAAAAGTCGGTTTCGTTCTTGCGCAGCAGATGCCATGCGGAAACGCCCATGACAAAGAACGCGGCCACGGCAAACGAGCCGAGAATGGTGTGCATGAACTCGTGCCATGCGAACATGTTGGTGATAACGGCCATGAAGTCCGCCAGCTCGGCCCTGCCGTTGCGCATCACGTAGCCCATGGGCTGCTGCATGAATCCGTTGGCGATCAGAATCCAGACCGCGGAAAGGTTGCTGGCCCCGGCCACCAGCCATGCGGTGACCATGTGCGCCTTGGGCGAAAGCCTGTCCCACCCGAAGGTCCACACGCCGATGAACGTGGATTCCAGAAAAAAGGCCGCCGTGGCTTCGATGGCCAGCAGCGAACCGAAAATGTCGCCCACGTAGGCGGAATAGCCCGCCCAGTTGGTGCCGAACTGGAATTCCAGCGTGATGCCGGTCACCACGCCCAGCGCAAAGTTCACCAGAAAGATTTTTCCCCAGAACTTGGCCATTTTCCGGTACACTTCCTTTCCGGTCCTGACAAAGGCGGTTTCCATGCAGGCAATGAGCACGGACATTCCCAGGGTCAGGGGCACGAAAATGAAGTGGAAGGCGGTGGCAGCGGCAAACTGCAACCGGGAAAGCATCAGAGCATCCATACAATCCCCCTCGAAAAAGATATTTTTATCTATATGCCTGAAAAAAACGCTTCAATCCACTGTCGCGTTCAATTTTATAAGACCTACACAACCATACGGCTTAAATCAATAAAAATTATTATTACTATTAAAGAGTAGTAAGCTGGCGCGGACGGAAGGCGTAAAAAACCGCCCGACCAATACAGGCCGGGCGGTTTCGGTGGTTCAGGAAGGTGCGGTCTGGGATCAGCCGTTCTTCATGCTGCCGGGCTGGCCCGTGGATTCCAGCACCGCGCGCCAGTAATTGGAGCAGGTGTTGATCTTCTTGCGGGCCTTGGTCATCAGCTTCATGGGAATGTGCACGTAGCGGCCGTTCCAGCGCGAGATGACCAGTCCGGTGCGGCCGCTCATGCCCGCGTGCACCGCGTGGATGCCCAGAAACGAGCAGTAGATGCGGTCGTTGGCGTTGGCCGGGACCGAGCGGATGATGTAGCTGGGATCAATGTACTTGAGCGTGCATTCGATATCCTGCTTGTGAAAATGTTCCTTGATCTCGGTCTTGAGGGTTCCGGCGATGTCACCCAGCACCGGGTTGCCGGATTTGTCCTTTTCGCGGCTCTGGCCGATGATGTTCTGGCCCGCGCCCTCGGCCACCACGATGACCGCGTGCCCGTGGGTGCGCACCCGTTTTTCCAGATGCTGCAAAAAGCCGTTTTCGCCGGAAAGGTCGAATTCGTCTTCGGGCACCAGCACGAAGTCCACGTCCTGCAGGGCCATGGCGCTTTGGGCGGCGATGAAGCCGGATTCCCGGCCCATGACCTTGACCAGCCCCAGCCCCCACGGCGCGCCCGTGGCCTCCACATGGGCGCAGCGGATGGCCTCGGTGGCCTTTTCCACGGCCGTGTCGAACCCGAATGAGGGCGAGGCGAACTGGATGTCGTTGTCGATGGTCTTGGGCAGACCCACCAGGGCGATGGACAGGTTGCGCTTGGATATCTCGGCCTGTACCCGTTCCGCTGCCTTGAGGGTTCCGTCGCCGCCGATCATGAACAGGATGGAGATGTTCATGCGTTCCAGCGCGTCCACGATCTCGCCCACCTGCTGCGGCCCGCGCGAGCTGCCGAGCATGGTGCCGCCGAATTCATGAATCTGGCTCACGTTTTCCGGGGTCAGCTCCAGCACGTCGTAGCCTTCCGAGGGGATGAACCCGGCCAGTCCGTAGCGGATGCCCAGCACGCTGGGCACATGGTATTCGTTGTGCGCGGTCATGACGATGGCGCGGATCACGTCGTTGAGGCCCGGGCAAAGCCCGCCGCAGGTGACCACCGCGCATTTGGCCTTGCTGGGGTCGAAATAGAGGTTGGAGCGTGGCCCGGCCAGCTCGAAATAGGCGGGGTCGCGTTTTTTGCGGCCCTTGGTGCCTTCGACGCTCTGGCGGGAAAGGTTGACCAGCACCGCGTCGTCTTCATCCACGTACCGCCCGTGCTTGAGCGGGCTTTTGACTTTGGGTTCCCCCAGTCGGGGAATATTCGTGTCCGTGGGTTTGTAGACCTGCTCTTTGCACACCTGCGGCATATTCCTCTCCGGTGTTTGTTTCGCAATGTTGAGATTGATTCCACAATGCTATAAGGGAATAGAAGCTTGGGCAAATTATATTTCCCTTACATTGAGGTAACAGCGTGAGATGGGCAAGATGAACTGGAAT
This sequence comes from Pseudodesulfovibrio senegalensis, assembly GCF_008830225.1. Classification (NCBI taxonomy): domain Bacteria; kingdom Pseudomonadati; phylum Thermodesulfobacteriota; class Desulfovibrionia; order Desulfovibrionales; family Desulfovibrionaceae; genus Pseudodesulfovibrio; species Pseudodesulfovibrio senegalensis. Next base: position 11,261 of record NZ_WAIE01000012.1, on the reverse strand, counting down.
CCGTGGATGGGGTTGGACATGGCCGCCGAAGAGCTGGACCAGCTCATGGGCGAGGCCTGTCCGGGCGGGGCGCGCGGCGCGGCCGCGGTCTGGAAGCCTGTGGCCGACATGGTCGAGGACCGCACCGGCGTGACCCTTCGTCTGGACCTGCCCGGCGTGGCGCTGGAAGACGTGGCCGTGGAGATTCGCGGCAACGAATTACTGGTCTACGGCGTGCGCCGTTCCGGGAGCGAATCGTCCAGCAACGCCTTTCATGTTCTGGAGCGGCCCTGCGGCCCGTTTGCGCGCCGCTTTTCCCTGCCTGTGGCCGTGGACCGCGATTCCGTGTGCGCCCGGCTCAAGCACGGCGTGCTGACCGTGACCGTGGAGCGCAAAAGCGCCGAGCGGCGCATCATCCCCGTGGACTGAACCGCCTCTCCCCCAAAAAAAAATTATCCGGCACATAAAAAACGGACGGCAACCGATTCGGTCCGTCCGTTTTTTTGCCATTTTTCCCCCGCCCCGGTTTCAGGGCGTATTCATTGCCTCAGCAGGGCGAGAGCGCCCAGAAATAGTGCTGTTTTTTTTGCACGGGATAGGACGCGGCCGCCATCAGGTTCCATGTGTCGGGCAGGTCGTTTTCCGGCGGCGGGTCGTTGGAAAGGATCACCAGTTGTCCGCCTGCCTGATCACCCGTTGCGGGGCGGAGCATGGGTCGGGTGAAATCCAGCAATTTGTCCCACGGCATGAAGGCCTTGCTCACGATCAGGTCGGCCGTGCTTTCCTGTCCGGACTGCTGCAGCCGCTCCAGCGCGTCTTCGGCCCGGCCGTGAAAGACCTCGGTGCGCGGTAAATCCAGCCGCGCCAGCGCCGAACGCATGAAGCCGACCCGTTTCTGGCGCACCTCCACCAGCCAGTAGCGTCCGCTTTGCCAGAACATGCGCAGGGGAATGCCGGGCAGCCCGGCTCCCGCGCCCAGATCAAGGCAGAGCGGGTCCGCCCGCAGGGTCCGGTCGTTCAGGAATTCGGCAAGGTACAGGCTGTCCACCACCAGCGAGTCCAGCATGTCTTCCCAGCGCGACGGCCCCACAAGGTTCATCCTGCGGTTCCACTGTTCGAGCATGCCGAGGTAGCGCGCCAGCAGGTCGGCCTGTTCCGGGGTGGTTTTCCGGCCCAGCTTCGCTACGGAGCGGGTCACGTTGTCTGCGTTGATGGTTGCCATGGGGCGCGTTTATCCGGTTTGCGCGTGCGCGTCCAGCCTACCAGCCCGGATTCCAGAGGTAATAGAATCCGGCCTTGGGCGGCAGCAAATGCCCGGCCTCCACATTCAGCAGGGAAGCCTTGCCCGGCTCGGCCGCGCTCATGGTGTTGTACGGGTTGTCGTCCGGGTACTGGTCGCGGCGATAGGCCACCACGCGGGCTTCGTCCACCTTGGCCAGCTTGCGCGCCTCGGCAAAGGCGTCGTCCATGTAGCCGATCTTGTCCACCAGCCCGAGCTGTTTCGCCTGTGCGGCCGTGAACACCCGTGCCGTGCGGATGGTTGCAAACGCCTGCTCCGTGGGCTGGCGGCGTTCGCGCACAACCGCATAGAACCGCGCGGCCATGTCGTCGATGATGTCCTGAAAGAGTTTGCGTTCCTTTTCCGTGGCCGGGCTGAACGGCGAGCCCATGTCCTTGTCCTCGCCGGACTTGGAGACCTCCACGTCCACACCGATCTTGTCCATGAGCCCCACCACCTTGGGCCGCACGAAGATCACGCCCACGGACCCGGTCAGGGTGGTGGGATGCGCGATGATGGTGTCCGCGGCCAGCGCGGTGTAGTAGCCGCCGGATGCGGCCACGTCCATCATCAGGGCCACCACGGCCTGTCCGGTCTTTTCCCGGTGCTTCATGAGTTCGCGGTATATGATGTCGCTGGCCGTTGTGGTGCCGCCGGGCGAGTTGATCTTGACCACCACGGCCTTGACCGCCTCATCCTTGGCGGCCCGGCGCAGCTGGCTGACCAGTTCCTGCACGGCTCCGGGCTTGGAGCGCAGCAGTCCTTTGCTGGGCTGGTCCTGCAAAAATCCGTTCACGTTGACCAGCACGATCTTGGCGTCGCCCTCGCCCTGCAGGGTGTATTCGGCCAGCGGGTCCGTGGCCGAGGAAAAGAGCTTGAGCTTGGGCGCGCAGCCCCAGGCCGTCACCAGTATCAGGACCAAAATCATGTATCGCATGCGCATGGGCGTCATCTCCTTATTGCATGTACTCGTGCGGCCGGTAGGGCCGGGCATGAAGGGCAGCATAGCCGTTGACAGGCGAGTGGACAAGGCCGACAATGCGCCCCCATGAGCGATTCACTGAAAGAACTGACTGAGACCGTCCGCGTTTTCGTGGACGAGCGGGATTGGGGCGCGTTCCAGTCGCCCAAGAATCTGGCCTTGGCCCTGTGCGGCGAGGCCGGGGAACTGGCCGAACAGCTCCAGTGGCTCACGCAGGAGCAGAGCCGCAACCCCGAGCCGGACCGCAGGCAGCGCATTGCGGACGAGTGCGCGGACGTGCTCGTGTATCTGGTGCGCATTGCCGACGAGCTCGGGTTCGACCTCGTGGAGGCGGCCAAGGCCAAGTGTTTGAAAAACGAAAAGAAATACCCGGTGGAGCTGGTGCATGGACGCCTGAAGCGCCGGGACGAATACGAGCGGTAGCACCGCGGGGAGCAGAACATGGCCGGTAAATGGAAACTGACCATCACGCAGGATTTTTCCTCGTCGCACCAGTTGCGCAACTATGGCGGCAAGTGTGAGCACATGCATGGCCACAACTTCGGCGTCGAGGTTTGCGTGCAGGGCGAAAAATTGGACGACCGCGTTCATTACCTCATGGATTTCAAGGAACTGAAGCGGCACACCAAGGCCGTGCTGGATACGCTGGACCACAAGCATCTCAACGAGGTGCCGCCGTTCACCGAGATCAACCCTTCCTCCGAGAATCTTGCCATGCACATCTACCGCGAGCTCAAGTCCACTCTGCCGGAAAACGTGCAGCTCGCGTGGGTCAGCGTGTCGGAAAAGGAATCCTCCAAGGCCACCTATTGGGAGGAGGACTGATGCGGCTGGTCATTCAGCGCGTGACCGAGGCGCGCGTGCTGGTGGACGACGAGGTCACGGGTGAGATCGGCGCGGGATTTCTGGTGCTGGTGGGCTTCGGCCGCGAGGACACTGACGCTCTCCCCGGCTCGGCCATCTGGAACAAGATGCTGGACAAGCTCGTGAACCTGCGCATCTTCACGGACGATCAGGGCCGGTTCAACCTGAGCCTTGCGGATGTGGCCGGGGATCTGCTGCTGGTTTCGCAGTTCACCCTGTATGCGGACTGCCGCAAGGGCCGCAGGCCTTCCTTTACCAACGCCTGCGAACCGAAGCTGGCCGATTCCCTGTTCAATCGCTTTGTTGCCGATGCCCGCGCCAAGGCCCCGGCCAACGTGGCCACCGGCGTGTTCGGGGCCGAGATGTTCCTTGAGTTTACCAACTGGGGGCCGGTTACCATCACCCTGGACAGCCAGGATATGTAGAAAAAAGAGGCCTCCGGCGGGCAAGGGACACGTCCCTTGCATCCCTTCTCTGCCATTGCATCCTGCGGATGCAATGGCGGCTGTTTAATCTAATTTGTAAAGTCTCCCCATCTTAGACCAGCTAATAGCGGATACTTCCAACAGTGGTATGATTATCGGGTGGGTATTATGTTTTTTCGTTTTTCAAAAGTACGTTTGGGCTAGGCCTATGAAAAAGAGAGAAGTTTTAAATTGGAACTGGTAAGATTGTGACGAAGATTTAGCCACGACAGGTGATTTTGGCTGAAATGGACTAGTTTTTTATAGACGGTGTATGAAGACTACATGCTTAAGGTAGCAAAAGAATTGAGACCGCGCGACTGCGGGAGTTTCGATGATGGGCTGGCCCCAATCTTGAGAGGCCGAGTTTTTCACTCTACCCCCGAGTCAACGTTTAAGGCAATCTGTGAGAGCGGTGCTGTTTTGTCTGCACGGTATTCAGAGATAGAACGGCAGTGGCCGTGGGCCACCAACTCGCTGTTTTTTGAGATGGGGTATGTGAGTTTTTGGGATTTTTTTCACCCCAAAATTGTGAACATCAACGAACACCTCCATAAACAAACATTTTATCGCCACGGTGCAGAACCAGTAACATATTTTCTTATGCTGAAAGAAGAGCACTTTCCCAAGCTTAAAACGTGGGAAGATTTCACCTTCGATGATTGGCGTACTAAGCAGATAGTACCTCATATTGAATCAGGGCTGAAAGCCCCTGTCCCGCTTGATTGGTTTGAATCGATTTTTAAGGTTAACCTGTGAACGAGCACGAAGAAGAAGGCTGTCGTAAGTTGAGATATGCTTTTTTTCATATTATTCTTCGTATATTTACCCCACCAAACAACCAGCGGCCCGGTCAGCATCGCTGGCCGGGCCGCTCGCCAAAAAGTTTTGGAGGTTCCCAGGAACCTTTTCCAAAAGGTTCCTGGGCCGCCGGAGGCCTTTTTATTGCTTCAATGACGTGACGATGAGAAAGGCGACCATGAGGATGAGCAGCACCAGCAGCATGTTGGTGAGGTTCTGGCGTCGTTTGGCCCGTTTTTGCTTGTCCCGGGTGAACTGGCCGGTGATGAACAGGACCAGCGCGAGCACTGCGATGATTTTGGTGAGTATGCCCATGGGTCGCGCTCCTAGTTGATCCAGATGAGTCCGGCCTGTCGGCCGGTGGTGCGGGCGTTGCGGTAGGAGAAAAACGAGTCGGACAGGGTCTTGGTGCACAGGTCCAGGCCGTGGATGTTTTCGTCGGGAACGCCTGCGGCCAGCAGTTGGGCGCGAGTCATAGCCCACAGGTCCACGGTGTTGGTGTCCGGGTCGAAAAAGCTTTTGTACGTGGCCGGGAATTCCTGCGCGAAGTTGGTGAATTCCGCGGCAATGGGGCCGAGGCTCGGGCCGCGCACCGCAAAGACGTCCTTGGGGTTCAGCTTGTAGTGCAGGCAGAACCGCTTGACCCCGGTGGCGGGAAAGCCGAGCACGTTGCCGCGCCAGCCCACATGCAGGGCGGCGATATAGTTGCCGCTGCGGTGGGTCAGCAACAGCGGCTGGCAGTCCGCGGTCTTGACCATGAGCGCGTTGCGCTTGTCCGTGGTGGCCAGCCCGTCCCCGGCGCGCAGGGATTTCTGTGCCGCACCGCTGGGTGCGCCGTCAAAGACGATCTCGTCGCCATGTACCTGCCGCAATTCCTGCCAGTGCACGAAACCGAGCTGTTTTTGCAGGGTCACCCGGTTGTGGTAGACCGTGTCCTGTTCGTCGCCCACCTCGTAGGAAAGATTGGCCGAGGCGAACTCATTTGCGCTCGTGCCCCCGCAACGGGTAGTGAACGCGCAGGAAACGTTGGGAACGGCTTCGAAGGTGTGGGTGAAAACGGCTATATTCGACATATGCTCTTTTCGGAACAGATCAGGTTTACGGGTTTGTCCCATGTTTCCACGGGCAGCTTTTTCACGCGCTGGAATTCGTGGCACAGGCCGATACACAGGGTGTCGCCCATGCCGGGTTCGGCCAGCAGCCGGTCATAGTAGCCGCCGCCGAAACCGAGGCGGTATCCCGCCGCATCAAAGCCCACGCCCGGGATCAGGGCCAGATCGGGCTGGAAGTCCTCAAGGGCCGGGCAACGGTCCTGATGCGGCTCCATGATGGAATACATGCCGGGCCTGAGGTCGTGTTCGCCGTTCACGCAGGCGATGTCCATGACGCCCGGATGGTTGCGCCGGCAGCGGGGCAGCAGCACCGTGGCCCCGCGCTGCCAGAGTTCCACCATGAGGGAGCGCGTGTCCACCTCGTTGCGCACGGGCCAGTAGAGCAAAACTTCGCGGGCGTTTTTCCATTCCGGCAGTGCGCGGATGGCGTGGGCCACGGCAACGCTGGCTGCACGGACGTCCTCGGGCGCAAGCGCGGAGCGCCGGGCCAGCAGGGATGTGCGCAGGGTTTCCTTGGTGTCACTCATTGCGCAGTAGATACCATGGGGGCCGTTGACAATCCAGCCTTGGCCGGGAGCCTCGGCCTGTGCGTACCCAACGCGGCGGTCAGGCTTTCCCCGCCAGATCGCCGTTCTGCCATTCTTCGGCCTCGGACCAGAAATCGCGGTTGGGCAGCACCTTCCAGCCGTTGCCCAGCCGTAGCTGGATCACGGAATCCTCGGTGACCAGATGCAGCTGCACCGTGGTTTCGCCAGGATATCGCTTGATGATGTCCTTGAGCCTGCCGAGCCGTTCGTCCGTGACCTTTTCGGACTTGGCCCACACGCACACGGGTTGGTCCGAGCCAGAAACGGCCTTGGCCAGCAGCGTGACCTTTTCGGCCAGCACCTTGGCCTGCTTTGGCGCGTCTTCGGGCTGTTCCTCGCGCAGGTCGATCCTGCCCTCTATGAGCAGGGGGCGTTCGCCCTCCAGCAGTTCCCCGGCCTGTGCATACACGTTGGGCAGCATGGTCACTTCGCCGGAACCGGTCATGTCCTCCATCTGGCAAAAGGCCATCATGTCGCCCTTTTTGGTCATGTGCGGCTTGTAGCTTGGGACGATCACGGCCACGCGCACGGGCGAGCCGTTGCCCATGGCCTTGCACTGCTCGATGGTGTTCAGACGCAGGCGGCGGATCTCGTGGCGGTAGGCCAGCAACGGATGCCCGGAAAGGAAAAAGCCCAAAACGTCCTTTTCCTGCTGCAGCTTGTCCCGTTCGTCCCATTCCGGCGTGTCCGAGGGCTGGGGACGGCAGCTGTTGGCCGCATCGCAGTCGTCGCTTTCGGCTCCCCCGCCCAGCATGTCCAGCATGTTGAGCATGCCGGATTCCTTGTCCTTGGCCTTTTTCTGGCCAAGAGCCACGGCCTTTTCCAGATCCTCGCTCAGGGCGGCGCGCGAGCAGTCGAAGCAGTCCATGGCTCCGGCCTTGATCAGCGATTCCAGCACGCGTTTGGTCACGCGCTTGAGGTTGATGCGTTCGCAGAAATCGAAAATGTCCGCGAACGGGCCGCCCTTGTCGCGTTCGACAACGATTTCGTCGATGGCTTCCTCGCCCACGTTCTTGATGGCGGCCATGGCAAAGAGGATGTTGCCGTCCTTCACGGAAAAGCGCGCGATGCCCGCGTTGATGTTGGGCGGCTGCACCTCGATGTCCATGTCGCGACAGGCGTTGACGTACATGATGATTTTTTCGGTGTTGTTCATTTCCGTGCTCATGAGCGCGGCCATGAATTCCACCGGGAAGTGCGCCTTGAGATAGGCCGTGTAATAGGACACCAGTGCGTAGGCGGCCGAGTGCGATTTGTTGAAGCCGTAGGCCGCGAATTTTTCCATGGTGTCGAAAATTTCGTTGGCCACGGCGTCGTTGATCTTGTTTTCGCGCGAGCCTTCAAGGAACCGGGAGCGCTGCTTGGCCATTTCCTCGGCAATCTTCTTACCCATGGCGCGGCGCAGCAGGTCGCCCTCGCCCAGCGAGTAGTTGGCGATGACCATTGCCGTGGCCATGACCTGCTCCTGATAGACCATGACGCCGTACGTGGGCTTGAGCGTTTCCTCCAGGGAAGGATGCGGGTAGGTGACCTCGATTTCCCCGTGCTTGCGCATGATGAATTCATCGACCATGGACACGCCGTGGGAACCGATCATGCCCAGCGGGCCGGGCCGGTACAGGGCGAGCATTGCCACGATGTCTTCAAAGCAGTCCGGCCGCAACATCCGAAGATACTTGCGCATGCCGGACGATTCCACCTGAAATACGCCGTCCGTGTCTCCGCGGGAGTATATTTCGTAGGTCTTGGGGTCGTCCATGGTCAGGGTGTCCAGATCCGGCGCTTCCTTGCCCTGCAGGCGGATGATGTCCAGGCAGTCCTCGATGACCGTCATGGTGCGCAGGCCCAGAAAGTCGAACTTGATCAGGCCGACCTTTTCGACCTTTTTCATGTCGTACTGGGTCACGATTTCGCCCTTCTTCCCCTTGTAGAGAGGAAGGTATTCGGTCATGGGCTTTTCCGAGATGACCACGCCCGCCGCGTGTGTGGAGGCGTGGCGCGAAAGCCCCTCCAGCCTTGTGGAAATATCGATGAGCTTGGCCACCTTGGGGTCCTGTCGGACCATGTCGCGCAGTTCGACCACGCCCCTGGCCGCGTTGGCCACGGTGATCTTGGCCTTTTCCACGCCCAGCAACTTGGCCATGACCCCGGGGTCGTCGGGGATGAGCTTGGCGATGCGGTCGGTCTCGCCGAAGGTCATGCCCAGCGCGCGGCCCACGTCCTTGATGGCGGCCTTGGCCTTCATGGTGCCGTAGGTGGTGATCTGGGCCACGTGGTCGTGGCCGTATTTTTCCGCGGTGTAGCGCACCACCTCAAGGCGGCGGCGTTCGCAGAAGTCCACGTCGATATCCGGCATGGACACGCGTTCCACGTTCAGGAAGCGCTCGAACAGCAGGTCGTAGGGCAGGGGGTCGAGGTTGGTGATGCGCAGGGACCAGGCCACGATGGACCCGGCTGCGGAACCGCGCCCCGGACCCACGGGAATGCGGTTGTCCTTGGCCCAGTTGATGAAGTCCTGCACGATGAGGAAATAGGCGGGAAAGCCCATCTCGTTGATCACGCCCAGTTCGTACTCGAGCCGGTCCCAGTATTTTTTTTCGTCCACCTCATAGGGTGCGGCCTCGATGCGCTTCTTGAGCCCCTCGCGGCACAGACGGTCGAATTCCTGATCGAGGGAAACACCTTCAGGCAGCTCGTAGGTGGGGAAGGAGTAGTTGCCCAGCTCGATTTCAAGGTTGCACATCTCCGCGATGCGCTGGGTGTTTTCTATGGCTTCGGGCACGTGCGCAAAGGCGCGCTCCATTTCCTCGGGCGTCTTGAAATACAACTCCTGCGTATCCATGCGCATGCGTTTTTCCGCATCCACGGTGGTCTGTGTCTGGATGCACAGCAGCAGGTCGTGGGCCTCGTAGTCGTCGGCCGTGAGGTAATGGCAATCGTTGGTGGCCACCAGCGGCAGTCCGGTCTTTTCCGCGCATTGGATGAGCAGTTCGTTGAGCCGTTCCTGTTCCTTGATGCCGTTGGACTGCAGTTCAAGATAGAAGTTGCCCGGAAAGATGTCCGCATATTGGCGGGCCATGTCGCAACCCGCTTCCAGGCCCTCGTTCATGAGCATGCGGGGCACTTCGCCCGCAAGGCAGGCCGAAAGGCAGACAAGCCCTTCGGAATGTTTCTTCAGCAGGTTCTTGCACACGCGCGGCTTGTAGTGGAAGCCGTTGATGTACGCCTCGGAAACCAGTTTGATGAGGTTCTTGTACCCGGTATTGTTCTTGGCCAGCAGCACCAGATGGAAGCGGCCGGGCTTGTCCTTGCGTGTGTGGGCGTCTTCGTCGTCCACGTCGCCGGGTGCAACATATACCTCGCAGCCGATGATGGGCTTGATGCCCATGTCCAGCGCGGTCATGTAAAAGGTCACCGCCCCGAACATGGAGCCGTGGTCCGTGATGGCCACGGCGGGCATGCCGAGGTCCTTGGCCTGCTGGCAAAGGTCGTTGATGCGGATGGCTCCGTCGAGCAGGCTGTATTCCGTGTGGACGTGAAGATGTACGAATTCGGCCATGATTTTCCGGGTTGGGGTTTACGTGTCGAAGGGTAGGTATATCCCAAGACCCAAAGGATGAAAACAGGCGGATGTGCGTGCGCGAAAAAAGCCGGTTCTGCGGGAAGCAGAGCAAAAAAGTTCGTGTTCATGCCTTGATGGATGTGATATGTTCCGGCAGCAACAGCGGTATGGACATGAGGCGGGTGCCGGACCGCGAGCTTTTTGGAGTTCCTGTGGAGAGTGCTTTTTCGGCCATAGCGGCCAGCGCGTTGCAACGCTTGCCTTTGGTGCTGCTGTTCTGCGGCGGCTATCTCGTGTATCGGCTCATGGTCGTGACCCGGGCCACGGACGCATTCGTGTTCTGGGCCCTGCGCCGCAGCCGGGGCAACCCCCGCCTTCTTATACTATATATAATAGGCGCGGCCGCTGCGCTGTCCGCGTTCATCCCCAACGCCATCACCGTGCTGACGCTTTTGCCCGTGCTCTGTTCCCTGGATACGGACTTTCGGGATCAGGGCGTGGGCGACATGACCACCCCGCTCATGATTTCCGCCATATACGGCGCGGGCATCGGCGGCATGGCCACCATGATCGGAACCCCGGCCAATGCCGTGCTGCTGGTGGCTCTGGACGTGCTCAACGTTCCGGGCCGCGAATCCATCACCTTTTTCAACTGGTTTCTGTGGTCCCTGCCGCTGGTGGTGCTCATGGTCGTGGCCGCGTGGTTCACGGCCGGGGTGCTGGGCCTGCCCTCCGGGGCCGGCAGATTGCGCCTGACCATGCGCTGCGTGCGCCATTCGTGCGATCCGGACGCGAGGCAGAAGCGCGGGGTGGGGCTGTTCCTGCTGTTCATGGGCTTCTGGATGCTGGAGGCGCTGGCCCGGGCCGTGTTTCCGGAGATTGTCGCATGGTCCCCGCTGGCGTGCGGCCTGTTCAGCCTCGTGTTCCTGTGGCTGTTGTTCCTGTGGCGCGTGCGTGGAGAAAAGCCCTTGCTTGCGCCAAGGGATGTCGTGAGCGGCGTTCCCGGTCGCGGATTGCTGTTCCTCGGCCTGCTGGTGCTGGTTTTCACGGGGGCACACCTTCTGGGACTGGACGAACTGGCCGCCGAATACGCTCGCCAGGGCCTTTCCCTGCCCATGCCCGGCTGGCTGGTGATGTTCCTTTCCGTGCTGTGCGTTATCTTCCTCACCGAAATATTGAGCAACACCGTGGTGGTGGCCGGGTTCTTCATGGTGGTGCACGTGGCTGCCCAGGCGCACGCGCTGGACCCCCTGCCGCTCATGATTGCGGTTTCCGTGGCCTCCACCTGCGCGTTCATGACTCCGGTGGCCACGCCCTCCAATGCGCTGGCCTTCGGGGAGATGCCCGGAGCCCGGCTGCGCGCCATGCTGGTGCTCGGCGCATTCCTGAACGTGGCGGGCGCCGTGATCATGAGTGCATGGCTCGGCTTCATCCTGCCCCTTGTCTACGGATAAACCGCACGTCTGCATTGCTTTGCCGGGACGAAACGCGCAGTTTTACACTGCGTTCGTTGCGAGATGAAAAATAGATGCACGGTTTGATTTTTCAAAAAGTAACAAAAACAACAGCTTATCGTTTTTGAGCAAAAATGCCTGCTTTTTTTTTGAAAAAGTGCTTGACGGGTAGGGGGT
>NZ_WAIE01000011.1 GCF_008830225.1 Pseudodesulfovibrio senegalensis | reverse complement strand
CTTTCAGAGCGCAACAATCCCCTTCGGATTGATCCCGCGCCGGGCTTCTCCCCGGCTGTAGCCCAAAGGCCGGTGGCCTTTGGAATCCTGATGCCGGTCAAGTCGCTGATCCTGTCCGCGTCCCTGTCACGCCCCTTGCTTTTCATCCCTCCGCTCACAGGAGCCGCCAGAACCCGCAATGTCGGAAATCGGTTCCTCCGCTGCCCTACGGTTGCGGCCCCTCCAATTTCCTTATTGCGGAACCTGTCTAGTGGCTCCTCCCGCTGCTGGCTGGCAAGTGTCGCGCCAGGGCCGCGCCCAGGGCGACAGCCGGTTATTTGCCCCGGTGGGGCAACATCCTCCCCGGCAGGGGGGCCGGGGAAGGCCGGGGGGCAACCGGCCCCCCTCGCCGGGAGGATGTTAGCGAAGCGCAGAAAACCAAAACACAGGAGAAAAAATGTACCATTATGAAACTCAAGAAATGACTGGAACACAAGCAGCGCGTTTCATGTCCATTGTTGATAGGGAAGTTGGGACGGATAGAGAACGCACAGATCACGGAAATGGTGTCTATTCCGTCTCTGTGTTTGAGCTTGAACAAGAAGAAGAAATTAATATTTGTCGTAGGGCTGAATGCTTGGCCATGAAGCATATTTGACGGAGAGATAAAAAATGGGCCGGGAACCACCCCGGCCCTACCAATGAGATGGATAAACCATCTGCCCACATGGAGGCCCATGAAGGCTGTATATATATATAGCTTCGGCCCAAACCCCGCAAGGGTAGAAAGCTATTGACAATCAGTTACTGTAAGGCCAAAGAAATATTTACCAATGAACCTAAACATGGAGGCAAGATGTTTACTGCAAGTATCACTGGAAACGTGGGAAAGGTTGAGCCGGTCAAGGATGTAAACGGCAAAAAAGTTTTGAATTTTTCCCTCGCTCACAATTACAAAGTTGGGGAAAATCGTCGTGTTGTTTGGTATGAATGCGCAATTTGGGGAAAGTTGGCCGAGGCTTTGACTATTCAGAAGGGAGACAAAGCCTCTGTCGTTACACACCAAGGTATTACCGCAAATGCCTACATCGGTAAGGACGGGAATGCCGCGGCAAGTCTCAAGGTCGTTGTGGATCAGATTGATATTACAACGGTTGCCAGCAACAACTAAGAAACAGGGGGGGGTAACCTCCCCCTCCCCTTTTTAATCATGAAAAAAATTATCTTCATCATTGTGTTTTTGTTTTTGCCCGTCCTGGGCTTTGCGCAGCAGCATCCACTTGCCGAAACAGACAGCGGCGGAACTTACCCTTTGGCCGAACCTAAAAAACAGCAAGAAAAACAATGTCGGGAAATTTTGACTTGTGAGTTTCGGGGTACGAATGGTGATGCTTTTTCAAATGGCGATCTTTGGAATAAACCGCTCAAATGTTCAAATTGTTCTGGGAAGGTTTATGAAGGCCCATTAAAAAAAATAATTCCGTTTTATGAAATCATCGACTTCGAAACCTCCCCAGGCGTGATACGATTACTATTAAAATTAAAACATTAAACATGTAAGCCATTTTTTAAATGGCTTTTTTTATGTCCTTAAAATGATAGCAAAATCTAAAAACTTAAATGTTTAAATGCTTGTTGATATTTGAAGGTTTTAATGTTTAAATGTTTCTAAACCAAACAGACGGAGGCTCATATGAAAACGTACAGTATAGCGAACCAGAAAGGGGGCGTAGGAAAAACTACTACCGTCCATAATTTGGCCGCAGGTATTTATATGCAAACCCAAAAAAAACCGCTTTTGATTGACCTTGATCCTCAGTGTAATTTGTCCATGGCTTGCGGCCTGATGCCGGATCAGGTGGATCACTCATATTTCGATTTTTTGCGCGGCGCAGATTTTGAAGACGTTGGCCATGATGTTGGATTTGCGGACATCATTCCCGCTAACCATGATTGTGTTTTGGCCGAATCATGGATTGAAAACAAACGCCGGGGTCGGCAGGTTGTAATTCAAAAAAGGATGGAAGAACTTGCTGGCTATGAATATGATTATGTTTTTTTTGACTGCCCCGGAAATCTTGGATTCGTGACCGTCAACGCTATGATTGCGGCAAGCAAAGTCTTGGTTACATTGCAATGCGAATATTTCGCTCTGGAAGGTATGGCAAAAATGCAACAGGAAATTCAAGCCATTGAAGAAGATGGGAAATCCGTCGAACTGTGTGGAATCGTCCCTACGCTGTGGAATGGGACGACCTTAAACTATGAAGTTCGGAACGAAGTTCGATCTCAGTTTAAAGATATTTTTTACGAGGTTCGCATTCGTCGGAATGTGAAGCTTGGGGAATCTCCTAGCCACGGAAAACATATTTTCGATTATGCGGCCGGGAGTCATGGGGCAGAAGACTACGCGGCTTTGAGTCGGGAATTTTTGAGGAGGGAACAGTAATGGCGTTGGGGAATCAAGGAAAAGGAAGCCGGTTTGCAGACAAAAAACAGGTAGTTGAAATCGTAGAAGAAAATTCCGAAAAAAATTTAGATGCTCCGCACGGTCGGGAGTCAAAGTTACCTCTCAAGCTGCGCGGCTTTAAGATCGACAAAAATACATTCGATCGTTTGCAAAATTATGTGGTCTACAAAAAACAGACCGCAGAGGATGGAATTAACTACAACAACAGCTATGTTGTGAGGGTGGCCATAGCTGAGTATTTGGCCAAGAAGGGGTTTTAGATCAAGCTGCCCCTGGTCAACTCGTCACGTAGCGCTTTGAAGCAATACCCGCCCAAACTGGTTGAACAGTTTTCGGCGGGTATTTTTTTATAGCGTTCTATCAGTTTTGGTATCAGTTTTTTCGTTCTTTGCTCGTCGTCTCCTGCGGCGAGGTTCGCCAGCTGACGCGCTTGTTTTGCATGCATACGGCACTGGTCGCGTAATATGGCAGCCAATTCCGGCGCAAAACATTGGCCGTGATCCAGCTGTTTTTCTACAACCGCTCTGACTTTTTCCGTGTGCGTTTTTGTGCTTTGATTTTCAACAATGAAAAAGCGCAACGCAACAACCTTCCGCGCTTTAGTGATTTTTTCATATTCGATTTTAATATCAGAATAGGCGGCGATATCTCGTTGTCCTGGATCGAGTATGCGTTTTTTCAAATCGCTAAATCGGGGATACCGGCCAGCAACACCTAATCGCATCTTAAATTCATTCAAATCAAATTTTACCTTTCCGGCGGACTTCCATTGCCGCAAGATTTCATACAGATGCCACGTTGATGCACTTTTGAATTGATACACGTCTTTCAGTCGGTACTCTGTGAAATTGTTTCGTAAATCGAGCAAGCGCGGCGCGAGGTCTGGGTTCATTTTGAAAGTAAATTTCCCGTCTAGTGGAGTATAGCGCATGGTCTGAAACCAAAATGCTAAAACCTTTTCTCCATCTTCTTCATACTCTGCCGGCTTTTGGTTTATGGATTTAATTGTTTGTTTGACGATTTCATACGCAGCATTTGGGGAAATTTTGAAAATGGCAATCAAATCCTGGACACTCGCCGTTATTTCAAAAAATGTCGTGTCGTGTTTGCTGTCGATATGAGACAAGCAAAAAGCCAGCAAGCGCAGTTCCTGCAATTCGAGGCGTTGCAGGGTCGGAATCATGTCGTTATGTTTTGCTACGATATCGTTTTCATTTTTCATGGAGCAGAGGCTAAATTATATGCTCCGCCTAGTCAACGACAAAAATAACGACAAGCACGATTTAGTGTCGTCGTAAGCACTAAATCTGTCGTCATTACGTGTTGTTTGGGACGAAAGTATAAAGCGGTATAGGTTGCATTTAAACTATTGAATTAAATTGAATATATTAAGTGTATGTTTTGTTTTTGCGACAGCTTTCATTCTTTGTCGTTGTAAGCACTAAATCTGTCGTTATTACGTTTGTTAAGTCAAGTTGTGAGTTGCCTTCTTTGTCGTCTTATGCAACTGTTTTTTTTGAATTTTTGAGAAATTAACCATGCCTTGTTTTTGAATTGTTACGTTCGCGTTATGTTCACTGAATCTGTCGTAATTACAGGACGTGGTTGTTTTTTTGAAATTGCGACCTGTTCGCGACCCTGTCGCAATAAGCACTAAATCTGTCGTAGTTACACACTAAATCTGTCGTAGTTACACACTAAATCTGTCGTAGTTACGTGATGTAAGACTTTGAAATAGTGGGCAATTCGTCCGCGTAAAAGTATAAAAAGCAACTAAAAGAAGAAAATTACTTACAAATGGCTCTTGAAAATTTTTAACTTCGTCCGCACTTACGTGCGAAAAGGCACCTCCGCGCTTACGCGCTCCTGCCCTTCGGTCGCGTTGCTCCCTCGCCGCCCTATTATGAGGTTTGCGCCAGATAGCTGGCCGTAGGCCAGCGGCGCGATATGTTTAACGTACGTTCGCACACTACGACATTCTGGCCAGCGCCGTACCATCGCCTACGGCGAACTCCAATGAGAAGGGAAAAGCGCGGTTTTTCTTCCTTCGCTCCACTCACCCATATGCGCCAAATTGCGCCTATTTGATGCCTCTGCGCGTTTTTTTGTTTTTTATGCATCCTGTCCTGCGTTGGCGTTTATGGGCTGCGACAGCGTAAATACGGACAAAAAAAGAAAACTGTTGCTCGATTTCACAATTCGTGTAAAATTTTACGCGATCATGAAAAAAATTACATATAAAAAACCGAATCCAGTCCTCACAATTCCGCTGAATTTTTGCGGGATGCGCCCAAATGTCAGCATTGTAGTCTTCCGCTCGGTCGATTTCTCCGAAGCGTGGGGCGCGGCCGCAGATTTGTTCCGGGTTGCGTTTCGCGTCCAAAAATGGCCGCAGGGTTCTAAATCAAGCCCGTATGTTAGACCCACTTTTGCTCCTGGCGGCCGGAACTATTTTTTCTTGCCGATGGATCATGTTTCACACATGGCCCGGTATATCTTGCATCGGGGCATGAGGATTCCGGCTCCAAGTTCGATCTTTGACCCTGCACGTTTTTATAAGGGGGCGTTGGTTCGAGCCGCTATTGTGTTCCGCGGAGAAAAATTTCCTGTCTTGTCTAAAACGCGAATTGCCTCAGTGGTAACAGTTTTTGGGGTTCCGTGTTTTTCTTTGGTCGGGGATACTATGGGATATCGCGCCCTTCATGAAATCGAATTGATTTAGGGACCTCCGTTGAAGCAACGGACCGCGCTGAGGACTCCTAGCGCCAGCCCAGGGCAAGCCCTGGCCGTGGCGGGAGCCTTGGAACACGGTTCCAACCCTTCGGGCTAGATTCGCTGGCCCTTTCGCGCTCTTTCAGAGCGCAACAATCCCCTTCGGATTGATCCCGCGCCGGGCTTCTCCCCGGCTGTAGCCCAAAGGCCGGGGGCCTTTGGAATCCTGAACGGCCTCCACCTCTATGGAGGGTTTCGGCTACAAGATCGGAAAGGCCTATGCCTTTCCTTATGCCGATTTACCACACCTCAAGGGCGTGGAAAATCGGTTTCTAAGCAATCACAAAAAAAACAAATTCTACCGATCCGCGCTCTTGCGCGGTTCCGTCCTCCCGTTGGTCGGGGGCTTGCGGCAGGGCCGCGTAGTTCTCCTGAAAGGGAAGAAATGGAAAATTTTTCCCCGATTTAAATTTTATTTAATTGTTTAATTGGTTAAATATTTTAAAAAACTCATATTATTCAAGAAAATAGTTGCATTTAAATGTTTAAACATTTATATTCTATTTAACCAATGAGGATAAACCACTTAAATTATGGAGGCCAACTAAATGATATGCGGCAACAGGTTTTTCTTGATTATCGTATGGCAAAGAGGCAATATCCGATGAAACAAGATTGGACCATCATTGCAAGCCGAAAAGTTGATAAGCAGATCAAAAAAATGCCTCCGGCTGTGAAGGCGCTGATGGAGGCATTGAAGCGAGAATTACAAACCACTGGCCGGGCTGGTGACGGTTGGCCCAAGGTCGGCCCTATCTGGCAATTCGGCAAAAATCGCCATATCTTCAAGGTTCATTTGAACAAAAAACGGCCTGTATATGTGACGATGTTTGAAGTCTTTAAAAAACAAAAAGAAATAAAGGTGCTTTATGCCGGAACTCACGAAAATGCCCCTTACGGACGGTAATGTTCAAATTAGTCTGGTGGTCCCTGGCCACCAGGCTAACCTGATGGAAAAAGCGATTGCTGGATTTTTGAACTTGGCTGAAAGTCTCAGTGATGAAGCCGTAATTTATCCGGCTGTCGATGTTGGAAGGGCTTTGAAAGGTTTTCGCCTTCGGGCTGAATTGAGCCAGCAGGAGCTTTCCGAACAGTTGAGGCGGAAGCTCAAAGGCGCAAAAGTAAAATACGCGCAGCGGCACGTGTCGGAAATGGAATCAGGCAAACGCAGGGTCACGGATGAAGAAGCCAAGGCTCTGGCCGCAATTCTGAATGCTGATATTCGTGTTTTTTTGCCGGGGGAATAAATTCATGATTTTTTCAGTCGAGATTGATTCAGACAAAGGGTTTCGTACTCAGATGATGGACGGGAGAATATCCGTGTTCGGCACTGCAAAAAAACAGTCTGAAAAAATTGCAAAGGAATACGCGGAGCAGACAAAGAGCGAAGCCGGGCATGTGGCGTTGGTTGGAGATGGAGAAATTCAGGGATATTGGGTTTGGAATAAATCAATTTTTTGGTGGGAATCTCAATAGAAGGGATAGAAGATGAATAAGGATCACACCCCCGAGGAGATATAGCCCCATGACCACCATCCAAGTGAAGACCATTCAGACCGCCCGCCGAGGCAAGTTCCGCGTATGGATTATCAACGATGGAGCCGCCCGCGTGTCTGAAAAGTCCGGTGATTACGTCAAGCCGTGGGTTGCCTTTGTGCCTACGGCCCACGGCGGCGCACAGCGGTTTTACAAGACGCGCCGGGCTGCGGTCAAAGCGGCCATAAAGGCGGTTGAGGGAATGGCGAAGGTCTTTGAAAGAACGGCCACGACCTAGCCGAAGCCGCCCAAGTGTGCTATGGCCCCGGCCCCGGAGCGCCCCTTTTGAGGTATATGTAAACTTCGGACAGGGAGAATAGAAAAAACAACCGCTAAATCAAGAGATTGCAAATCCACTGGAACATCGCCCGAATAATTTTAGCTAAATGTTCCAGCGCAAAACGCATTTTTCGCACCGTGGGAGTATAGTATTTATTCCTGATCGTGCGGAAAGAGAATACGAATTTTGAAAACCGTGTAACTGGAAGGAGAAGAAATGTCAGAAAATTTTGAACGCTGCTCAAAATGCAAAACCGTACTCAAGATCGAAGAACATGGGTTCGGAGGCCCAGGAGGGAAAGACAGCGAACCCATCTTTTGCCCAAAGTGCAACAACCTGCTTGGTGAAAGCAGAACTTCCGGCTGGTGGCATGTGGTTCCCGCCAATCAGGAAGAGGTTAAAGACTTTGAGGCAAAAGAAAATACACCGCCCTGGGAATAAAACAATTTCACACCAGAAGGGAAAAAATGAAATTCTTGAACGGAATCTTCGGCGCAATCGTCGGCCTTGTCTTTCTTGTCCAAGGCATAAAAATGCTGCTTGTTACACAGACAGCAGCTCCTCTAGTCCTGTTTGCTCTGGGCGTGTGCATGTTTGTTGTATCTATTATGTATATGCATTTGTGCAGCAAGCTCGATGAACTTGTTTTAGAAAAAAAAATGGTGGCCCGCGTCAGAGAGAAAGAGGAATAGAACGATAAACCCGGTCATATGCATGACCATACAAAATCAACACTTAGCGTAAAATTTTACGCAAACAATACCAATGAGATTAACCATCAACCACAATGGAGGAAACAAAAAAATGGAATCGTTTGAGCTTTTTAAAACGTTTATGTTGTCGTTGGGCATCATGTTTGGAACAGTCTCCGCGCCGCATGCTGCGGATGCTGCCGGGAAATTGCCAGACCAATGGCAAGGGAAGGTTTCCTACGTGCATGACGGCGACACAATCACCGTTAGCAAAGGCAAAGACGCGATCCGCGTCAGGCTGTACGGCATCGACTGCCCCGAATCTGGACAGCCTGGGGGCGCGGAAGCTGCTGATTTTACAAAAAAATGGATTGCGCAAAATGCCGCAACCGTCAATGTTTATCCCGTTGATCGGGACCAGTACGGCAGGATTGTTGCCCAGGTGCGCAATGGTTGTAATTGCCGGATTTTGAATCTCGATCTGGTCACGTATGGCCAAGCGTGGGTTTTCAGTGATTTTTGCAGCGACAAAGGGTTTTGCAACGTGGCAAAACAACGCGAAAAATCGGCTAGAAAACACCACTTGGGAGTATGGAAAAATGACCACCCCACGGCACCTTGGGAATGGCGACGAGAACACAAACACAAGTGAAACGAAGCCTCGGCAAGTGCCGGGGCTTTTTTGTGGGCCTCCGTTGAAACAACGGACCGCGCTGAGGACTCCTAGCGCCAGCCCAGGGCAAGCCCTGGCCGTGGCGGGAGCCTTGGAACACGGTTCCAACCCTTCGGGCTAGATTCGCTGGCCCTTTCGCGCTCTTTCAGAGCGCAACAATCCCCTTCGGATTGATCCCGCGCCGGGCTTCTCCCCGGCTGTAGCCCAAAGGCCGGTGGCCTTTGGAATCCTGATGCCGGTCAAGTCGCTGATCCTGTCCGCGTCCCTGTCACGCCCCTTGCTTTTCATCCCTCCGCTCACAGGAGCCGCCAGAACCCGCAATGTCGGAAATCGGTTCCTCCGCTGCCCTACGGTTGCGGCCCCTCCAATTTCCTTATTGCGGAACCTGTCTAGTGGCTCCTCCCGCTGCGGGCTGGCAAGTGTCGCGCCAGGGCCGCGCCCAGGGCGACAGCCGGTTATTTGCCCCGGTGGGGCAACATCCTCCCCGGCAGGGGGGCCGGGGAAGGCCGGGGGGCAACCGGCCCCCCTCGCCGGGAGGATGTTAGCGAAGCGCAGAAAACCAAAACACAGGAGAAAAAAAACATGGATACCAAGCAGATCAGAAAAGAATTGAAGTCGGCACTTGGATACAACGCCCGTCAAGTCAGCGTGAAACGGGATGGTTCGAGCATTACTTTCACCGTGCGTGATTCTTCGGTTCACATCGAGGCCGTTAAGCAGTTCGGTGAACAGTTTGAGGTAATTCGCCGCGACGAATACACGCAATGCATTTTGCGTGGAGGAAATACATTCGTAAACGTTCGTTTGTCGGAAGCCGTGAAAAATGAATTCAAAAAAAAGTGGCTGCCGGTGTTGGAAGAAGTGGCCCCCAAGATTGACGGCAGTTGTCTCGAAAAAATCCCTGGAACTGATTTTTTGATGGGCAAAGACTATCGGTATCACGATTGCTATGCCTTGTGGGGAAATGATCATATTGTTTCCGCTGTCAATTTGGATTATCTGGCCGTTGAGTTGGCGCAGCTGGTCACGCCCAACACTGCGGCGGCCCCGGCACCGGACGAAAAAAAGCATACCTTGGAAAAGGGGGATATTGTTTATAATTCGTGGGGGTATGAGCAAACAAACATCGATTTTTATCAGGTCGTCAAGGCCACCAGATGCTTTGTCACGTTGCGGCCCATTCAGGGAGAAAAAATTTCAGATGGTCCCTTGAGCATGACCGGCAAAGTTATTGCCAAAAAAGATTGTTTCACGGACTCGGAAACCACACGCCACAAGGCCGAATTGTGGAATGGTGAAAGCAGCGTAAAATTTCAATGCGGGGCGGGGCGCAAGTGGGATGGGACTCCGAAACGGTACAGCACATACGCATAATAGGGCAAACCAAATAGAATAAAGCCCCTTCCAAGTGGAAGGGGCTTAGTTTTATACAACTCGAAATTGTGCATTACAATCAAGGCAACCTATTTTTAAATTAGGTTTTCCCCAGACTTGAGCACCACATTTCGAACAACGATATTTGACCCGGTTTGATTTATTTACCGGCTCCGGTGGATTTTCTATATCAAGTCCGTCAAGATCATCGTTTAGATCGGGTCCGGTGGTCGGCTCGTCCTCTTCTCCTTCAAGCTCGTCTTCATCGTCCAGGGGATTAATCGGCCTTGTGGGCCGAGGAACATAAGGCGGAAATCGGTCCACCCAAGACAGCGTAAACTCTTTGCTCAAGAGTTCGTTGCATGCACTGTCAAACGGACCTCCTTCAATAACGTAATGTGACATACGATCTCCGCACCGCCTTCCCCCTTCCTCCCCGGTGTCGGAAGGCATCAGGCCGCGCTCCTGCATCATGTATCCCCATTCACGATTATGATACCGGCCACGTCCTGGATTTCCGAAATGTTGCTGATACAGATGCACCATTTCATGAACGAGGGTAGACAAACTGGCCTTGATCGTACGGATCGAAAAATAAGCCGGATTCATGGCGATTTCATCCGTTTTTTCTCCGCTTTTGCGCTTTGCAAATCTTGATGCGGAGAAATAGCCCAGAGTGTTTTTGTTGCGCTGCAACGTGATCAGACATGAGGGAAGACGGTTGTCAAAAAGCCGTGCGTTGAAGAAATCGTAAGCGTCTTGCAATTCGCTATATGTTTCCGAAGTGGGCGGCAATTCGGCCATGTCCTTGGCTCCTTATTTATGTATTGCACAATACATAAATTTGTATTGCACATTTCAAATAAATGTATTGTACAATACACAAAATATATGAATGGTGCAATAAGGATTTAAGACAGGGAAAAGCATTTTAGGGCTTTCGCGCCTTTTCTGTGCCCAAAGGCCGTTGACCTTTGGAATCCTAGCGGCCTCTACCTCTTCCGAGCCCGGTTCCCCACGCCGCAGAGGCGTGGGGAACCGGGATGGTAGGGAATTGATTGAAAAGATGTTCAGGACGATGCGGCGATCAGGTGCGCCTTATGCAGAGCCTTACGAAGTTCGGCAAACTTCGATGCGTCTGACGGGGTTGGGGTTTTTGTCTTCTTAATCCTGTTAATGAATCCTTTCCGCTCACTCTGAAAGTCTTCTGTATTCACTGCTTCCCTTTTCATGCGGGTGCCTCCTTAAAATTGACATTCTCCCCCCCAGCCGTAACCCCGGCTGGGGGGTGGGGCCTTCACTCTTGTTCAGGCCCCACCCCCTGGCCGAGGTTTTAAGGCACAGGCATCCGGTTTCGTCGTCGGCGGGATTTTGCGGGCGGCAAGTTCTAGTGCCAACGGAAGGCACGAACCGTTGGCACGAACTTGTTAGACCGGTGCAAAATCGTGAAGACGATCTAAACCGGCCATGCCGTAGCCTAGGTTTTTTTTTTAAGAGGAGTACACCTTCAATTTCTGGGAGTACGGTTTCAAAAAAGAGGAGTACACGCCCCGAAGGGGTGGAGTACGGTCCCAAAAAAGAGGAGTACACGCCCCGAAGGGGTGGGGTACAAAAAGATAGGAGCCTTGAGTTTGGCCCGACAAGTATCTAATTTAATTAGAGTTTATTCTCGGAGAAGGGGAGGGGCAAACCAAAGGAGGGCGAAACACAATTCATAAATGAAAAAATCCTCAATTAATTGAGGATGTTATTCCTATTCATTGTGTTTTTTCTTCGGAAGACAGAAAGAAATTTCGGCTATGAACCTTTTTTCATTTCATTTCAAAAGGTTACAGCACAGAGCTTTCTTTTCTTCCTCGTTAATGAATGTAACTCGTTGTAATCTCAATAAATTGAGATCACGCCGAGCGGAAATAATTCAATTAACAGGCTTTTAGCCTGTTTGCTTTTTTATTTCCTCTTGGCGGGATACGGACTTTGTATTACAAAGGTCCTGCAAGCTGCGCTTGTCCCGTTCGGCAGCCGCCGAATTAAGGGGGGTCCCCCCTCGATGCTGCCGCATCTTCACCCCTTACGAAGAACAAGAGTTGATATGGAAAAAACAAGAATAGTGACTTTCAGGATTACCCCAGAGGAAGACGAGTTGATTGATTCTTACCTCGCAGAGATGCAAATTCCGAAGCGTTCCCCTTTTTTGAGAGAGGCTGTCTTTGCTTATCTCAATTCTGACAAGCCTCAACTGAACAGGGAGTTATTCGAAGAATTGAAAGCGTGGCGTAAAGATTTACGAAATGTCGGAATTAATTTGAACCAAACTGCATACAAATTGAATGCGGATCATCCGTTAAGTTCGTCCCAAATTCAGGAAGTCTTGAACGATCTCCAAAAGCAGTTTGCAGTTTTGGCCAATTCATTCTGGAGGCTCGAAGATGAATTACGTTAGGGATAAAGATGAAGTCCCCCGCTCACGAAAATCGAAAAGTGGCAGTTTGCGGCCACAGCTGAGGGGCGGCAGTGGTGGGCATGCCCGATCGAAGAAAAATTCTCCCCAGGCGATTGTGGCCGTCAAAAGTTGGGCCCATAGCCCCGGATCGGTCAAACGTATGCTTCAATATATTGGAAGGGTAACTTCCTTGGAGGAAGAACCGGCCATAGAGGAAATGGAAGCCGAAGTTGCTGAGAAAGTAGAGCAGCGGGATTTTTTTGATGATGCAGAGGAACGTGAGGCCAAATTTTTACGAGAAATCGTTGAGACACAGAAAACCTATTTTGAAAATATCGAAAAGCTAGCTGCCGAGCGACGGGACTTTTTAGAATCGATTGGAAAGTCTGATTTTACAATCCGTAAAGAAATCTACTCAGATTTTGAATTAAAGCGGAGGCGGAACCTGAGTTTTGCCAAGGCTCACATAAAGAATATGGGTGACGAGTATGGCATAGATGTATCCGTTCAAAAACAAATGTCGGATGCTTTTTCCGAACATGACAGGCGAACAGATATAATATCTAAAAAAACCGTTCGTCTTTCCAAACAGTTCGGGAATTTTCCAAAAATACCTGACGACAAACGCAAGGCTTTAATTCTCGGATATCAAAAGAATGCGGATAGACTTAAATCTGAAATTTTTGAGGGTGCAGAAAATCTGAAATCTTGCCGTTTGAAAACCGTAGCAAAACGACATGAACATAAGCAGCAAGCCAAGCACATCAAAGCCAAACAAGGAGAACGCTATTTTCTGGAAGATAGTACCGGGGCAATCTACGAGGGGGCTTATGAAATAGAAAAATTGGCTGAAAAATGGTCCGTTGTCATGGAGCGGAAACAGAAGGGGAAACGTGCGCCACGTCATGCAGCTCATATTGCACTTTCGGCTAAAGCCGAGAATCAAGAAACGAATGTTGATAAAGTGCTAAGAGCAGCCAGACGAGTAGCAATCGAGCATTTTGGAGATAAAGGTTTTGATTATGCCATAGGAATACATCAAGACGGTAAATATCCTCATGCTCACTTGGTTGTTTTGGCAAAAAACCGTGATAACGGTCGAAAGCTCGCTCTTGATCCAAAGGATTTACATAAGGTCCGTCAAACTTTTGCCAAGGAGTTGACTAAACGCGGTCTGGAACACGCGGCCACCAGAGCGCCACGCAAGGGGAAGGAGAAATACAGACCGTCCAACCGGCAGACTAAGCAGGATGTATATGCGGAAACCAGAGCGCTTATAGCCAATGTAGAGCAAGAGCATAGACAATTTCAGCGGAAGTTAAATCGTAAGCGTAAAGAGCCTCACTTTGACGCATTGCGCGTAAGGGATGCGTGGGGCAAGTCTATAGACACTCAAATTAAGAAGTTGGACTCTGATACGGTTTTGCCCCCCCAGAGGCGTGAGAAGGCGAAAAAACTACTTTCAGAGATATCACAAACTTTGCAAAAGGGGGCTAAAATGGATCTTGAAACGAAAGCGACTGTAAATGATTTGAATGAAAAAATGGATAATTGGACAAAGCGTGTCGAAAAGACAAAAGAAGGGCAGACACGGCAAGATTTTCAACCTCATGAAAAAGATGATCGAGAGAAAAGACGTAGCGTACTCGATAAGGAAGGTCTGAAAATCATGAAGCGTGTCGATGTTTTTCTTAAAAAGCAGTTGCCAAATTTGCCGCTTAAAACAGAAGAAAAGAAGACCATTTTGCGTACTATGCGCCAAAAGCATACCGGCATGAAAAAAATCCGAGAGCGTTTGCGAGGTCGGACCCGGTGATTTAGAAAATTCGTGTTACGCTCAAAAAAGAGCCACTTAGCTAAGTGGCTCTTTTTATTGATTCTGAATTTTCACCTGGCCAGCTGGCCAGGACGTGCCGGCCTTTGTATTCGTGTTACTCTATTCGATGATTTCAGCATCCAGCCATTCACCGATTATGTGTTTTTTACTCTGTTTGGTGACCAAACGAAAATGCACGGCCTGTTCATCTCGCATGTCTGGCGCTGCCGGGTGGGGCCTAAACCCTTTGGATGCTTTTGCCAGCAGTCGAAACTTTTGGCCTTTCAAATCCGGAGGATTTTGTGCAGTGAAGCAACAATATAGGCCAAGATTTCCGATTTGGCGTTTACAATCAAGGATGCCTTCCCAAAGGCCATTAGGTATGTTGGAGAGTTGATAGTTTCGCAAAACTTCATCAATCATTGATAAGCCTCCATGTTCCTGGGCGGCGGTACTGTGCCGTGTTAATGGTTTTTCTCATTGGTAGGGCTTTTGCCAAAGTGGTTTTTTTTGAAATCTTCAAAAGGTCAGGAATTGGCGTGGCTGTTTGGATGTATCCACGATTACGCATATAGAGAAAAATTTTGCGGGCGTAGGCTCTGCCCCGTTCAACTCGTTGTTGTGCTTTCGCCAGTTGTTTTGTCGTATATTCATGTCTTTTTCTGTATGAATCATAAACTGACAAACAATCGTCTAAATTGATGCTGCGACCTGTATTGTATGCGGCTACGGCATGCCATGTGTTGCCATATCTCGCAATATACTGTGACACGATCCACGCACCGACTTCTGTCGCTGTTTTAGGACAATGGAGCATGGCTGCCCAAAGTCGAGAATCTATCTCGTCTACTTTTTTTTTCCACCATAGATCATTTATCTGCATGTGGGTGTAATCCGTAGACATCAATTTATTTTTTTCTTTTGAAATATTTTGATTGATCGCCTGTTGATTATGGTTAGATTCGATTGCTGAAATAGCTTCAAGAAGCCCTGGATTTACGCCGTATTTTTGACCAGATTCCCAAAAACCGAACGTATCAGCCGCAACTAAATTTCCAGGGAAAAAAAGCAAAGCCAACACAATGAAAAATCTGGCAATCATTCGGTGGCCTCCTGTGGCCTCCACTCAACGGCTTTTCGTAAATTTTGATCTTTGAACCAAAGTGCTGATTTTGCTTTGATAGGCCGTTTGAAGTTGTTTTGAGCCAGAATAAGCACTTCGCGTTTGCTCATGGACATAATATCATTTGCCCGAATCAAAGGTATGCCTGTCTCCCCTTCGGTTTTATTGCGCACTTCAAGTAATTTCCCGCTAACGCTTCGGGTTCTAACTGTTTTATGTCCAATCGTTTTTGATATTTTTTCAGCGGAAGACTCTTCCGTCTGCGTGAAATAGACGTGATAACTCGTCGTTCCAAAAAATATTTTTGCTCCGTCCTCACCGTAGACATCGTTTAACTGTGCAACGGTCTGAACGACAAAAACAACCCCTAAACGATATCCTGCGCCGAGCGCAGGAATTTCTTTTACTTTATCGATTTTACCAAGTCGTTTAAATTCGTCTAAGTAAATCATGACCGTTAATTCATCGTCGTCAGGCTGCTTACGAAAATATACATTTGCAGCGTATTCCAAAAAAACAGTCAGCAATTTTTTAAGCCGTGGGGAATCTTCATCGCTGACGACTAGGTAAACAGATATTCTTTTCTTGCGAAGATCAGAGAGGCTAAAATCGGAATCACTGGTGTTTTCCGCGACACGAGGATCAAGAAAAATATCCATTTGCGTGTTAAACGTGGAAAATACATCTTTGTATTCCCTGTCTCCCATATCAATGATCATATTTCCTTCAAGTCGAATCCTTTCGGGAAGATTGTCGTCCAGTAGGGCGGCCTCCACAGCCCCTTGAGAATCGCCTGTAAGAACATTTTTGAGGATTTCCGCACATGAGGTTTCCCCATTCATGTTTATGAGGTAGAGCGCCCAAAAACGAAAAATACGGCGGGCCGCTTCCATCCAATGTGTACTTTTTTCGGGCAACGGAAACAGCGTTTCACATATACGGCTTATATGTACTTCAATGTCTGTCCACGATGTCGGCAATTCTTTGCTTGAGAGCGGATTCCATTTCATAGACCCGTTTTCTGCCGGGGCAAATCGGATCACCTCGGAAAATTGAGAACGCCAAAAATGGGTAAGGTCATAAATTTCCCCTTTGATATCGAGAGCAATAAAACTAGAAGTTGTTGTTAAAATGCTAGGAATAATGATTCCGGCTGTTTTGCCAGTTCTGGGCGGTGCAACAACTGTCACGGAGCGAGTATCTCGAGCTTCCAGAGAGCGAAGCCATTTACCGGATTTTAGTCCAAGAATAACGCCGGAATCATTTCGAAGCCCCATTTTTTTGATATCTTTTTCTTTTGCATATCTAGCTGTTCCATGAATTTTGTCGAAACCTCGAAACGGATTGAATAACGCGGCTATGCCTCCGGTGAAAGCAATTCCGATCCACCATATCAACAAACTTTTTGGAAATGTTAGTTTGTAAAATTTGATTGCATCGAGTGGGGTTTTAGGATGCAGTGGCGCTCCTGTAATCAAATGCACAGACAACATAATACCAAAATAACAGGCAGCACCAATAATTATATCTACAACGAATGCTAGTTGAGGATTTCTTTGCATCCCTCGCCTTCCATGTTGTAAATTTTAGCTTCAAACGTACCATTTTTTTTCTTGTTGGTAGTGATCAAAACATCAATCGCTTCCCGCGCCAATCTTTTACAATCCTCATATGAATGATCTTTATTTGCTCCACATATGGCCAGCCGTTTAATTGCGTTTTCAGGCGTTGCATATGTGGCGTGAATTGTGGACATCCCGCCATGGCCAGATGTAACCATGTTAAGAAAAGCAAATCCGTTTCGACTATCGATTTCGCCCAGGAGTGTAATATCTGGGCGCATGCGGTTGCTCATGTCAATCGCTTGTTCATACGAAATTTTTGCGTGATCTGAACCGGTTTTACTCAGCAGCAAACTCACCGTATTGTAATGCGGTAAATCAATTTCAGAGGTATCTTGAATTGTGATGATTCGCCAATCGGCAGGAATTTCCCTCGACAGACTATTCATGAGTGTTGTTTTACCTGAACCTGTATTACCTAAAATCAAAATTGTTTTTTTTCTCCGCATTGCTTCGGCCAAAAAAGTGCATTGTCGATCGGAGAAGTAAGAGGTCAGCGGAAAATGCTTTGCTTTAGCAATGCGAATCGTAACGGAGAAACCAGATTCACAAATAGCAGAACCTACGCACTGTATTCGGTATCCCCCGTACTCTTCTGGAAGTGTTGTAGCTAAAGAGGGATATTCATCGTTGAATTGTTGGCCCTTGGCTGTTGCCAGCTGTCGGGCCATTTTCTCCAACTCCGAAAATTTAATTTTTTTGTCCTTGATCGTGATGGACGCAGGATCACCGTTTAGAGTTTGAAGTACAACTTCCCCTTCACGCTGAATGCATACGTCCATTACGTTGTCTTTCTTGAGATATTTTTCAAGGATAGACAAAGAACTTCGGAGTGATGCGCTTATCATTTCTAATTTCCACCATACGGGACAAAGTAATGCGTTCCATCCGGGCGCATGTAGTCCATCACTTTATATTTCACGACAATGATCCCATCTAGTCCATTTGTAGCCTGAGGGCCTCCACCTCCACCAGCGCCATAGCCACAACCGCTGGCAAGATGTTTGTTGCTTTCAGCTTCAATACGCGGTTTGCCTGGATCATTTTCAAATTCAAAACCATTTTGTCCGACTCCTTGAGGCGATCCTCCTTTGTATTGACCGTCATAAATAGGGGTCGCTAAAATTTTATTTTCGGAAGAGTTAAACCATGACGAGTCCGCTCTTCTGTCCAAAACATGAATTACAGCGCTGCCTAGCATCATAGATACAGTACGATTTTTGGTGGTTGTACCCAAGCCGACTTGTAATGGAATTATTGTTCCTCCTGCGGTTATGACAGGATAGTCTTTAATTATTTGGCCAGCGAATCCCCCGGTGTCAGCAATAATTTTTGGCCATTTATCCTCGGAGGTTCTGGGAATGTATGTGACATCTCCAATATGACCACCAGCAACAACATCAACATACAGCTGAGTAACTCCATCAGGAACGGTATACGTTTGATCGACGGGGGTGCCGTCATCATCCATTACAGGTTTATCGTCATCGTCATATACTGCGTTGAAAATAGTCTTGCGTTCTTCCAGACCTATGTACGCATACGGAACCGGAGCCGTTCGTGCCGCGCACTCCTGCAATTCAACCATACCTTCGGGGGTGTCGATATACGTGTTGCTCATTTGCTGCGCTTGCAATTTATCATCATCCATGACCCAACCGCATTCCGATGTGTCGTGTTTGTGAGGCCAGCTTTCCGTGGTGGATTTGACGGATCGGGCTACATATGTCTTCCCTTTGGTCGGGTGCTCATAGTATTTGTCCAGGAGCGGATAGGATATGTTGTTTGTATAGTCGTCTTCTCTCAAAATCTGATCTTCGTCTCCTCGGGCATATTCGGTCAGCACAGGATACGATACGTTTGATTGCGGCTGACAATCCGTTGCGTAGATTTTGGTCCCGCCGATGTAAGCCCCCTGGCGGCACTGCGGAAAAACAACTGCGTTAGGTTCGTCGTAATAATCTTCACAATCATCACAAAATTTTTCGATAGGGTATTTATTTTCTCCTTCCCTGCATTCACCTACGTTGATTTCATCACCGCTTGACGGGTCAACATAGTACCACTGAACCATTTCAATGGTGGCATTTTCGTCGTACAACCATTGATAACCACAATCTCCTTGCTTGATTTTAATCGGCGCCAAAACTCCAAAAGTCTCGCATTGAGATTGAGAATAGATTGTTCCAGACGTTTCGCCGGTGACAATGGTTTTGCGCTGTTTTTCAACTTGCATTGCCCCCTCATTTATGAAGGGGTCGCAATCTTCATAACTCGTAATTTGAACGTCCGTAGAATACGTTGGAATTTCTGTAGTTGAACCTGTGGAATTATTGCCGTAGCTGCCGGTGGAAGGGGTCAAACCGGTTACAGCTGTCGTGGATTCTCGCGTGGTTTCGGATATTTCTTCTTCTTTTTCTTCAACTGCTTGTTTGAGTTTGGACAAATTTTTCGCCAACTGATCCAAGTTACCAACAGCTGTATATTTTTCACCTACATTGATAGGCTCGTCCGTGTAGATTTTGGTACGCAGTGGAGTGGAAAGAGCTTTACGCACATTTGTGCCGGACATATCTTTTACGTGTGTCCAGCGAACGCTGACTTCGTGAGTTCCATCCGCAAGTTCTTCTGGATTCATGGACACGCTGCCGTATAACTCCATTGTATCCAATCCAAATTCGACAGCCTGATTTTTCAAATCAACAAATCGTGCGGCTGTGTCTTTGTCTTTGCCAGCTTCGAAAGGTTTGGTAATTTCAACTTCAATTTGTTGCTGTTCCTTTTCAAAATCATCAGCGATCGCCGGAAGAACCAGTAACAGGGAGATAAGCAGGGGGATTGTAAATTTTTTAAACATTAGGAATCCTCCATAACGGCTTTAGCTCGAACCGTTCGTTTAAAAGGTTCAGGAAACCAGATATCTTTCATGATTGAAATTTGAATCCGTGATCCTCTGGAAATGGTCACAGATGGATTGATTTTCATATGTTCATCTAAAATTTTTGCGCCCATATTCGAAACAGATGTACCGTAAGTTTCAATCGCAGCCGCACTCGTCTGGTCTTTAACTGGGAACGTATGTGCCGCAATCATTTGCAATGTGGACATAAGCAGCGGTAAACCGTATTTTTCAAGGTAATGGTTATCTACATCACCAGTTATCCCAGAGCGTCCCATTGCATCAGCTAATTCCGCGTTTGCGGTATGA
Source organism: Pseudodesulfovibrio senegalensis (assembly GCF_008830225.1). Taxonomy (NCBI): domain Bacteria; kingdom Pseudomonadati; phylum Thermodesulfobacteriota; class Desulfovibrionia; order Desulfovibrionales; family Desulfovibrionaceae; genus Pseudodesulfovibrio; species Pseudodesulfovibrio senegalensis. Next base: position 9,078 of record NZ_WAIE01000011.1, on the reverse strand, counting down.
ATATTGATTCCGTCCGGTGTGATCATCCGTACCCAGATTATTTTGACTCGGCTCTCGCCTACTTTGGTAAGAGGTTCATAATATCCTACGGCAGAAGTTCCCGCAGGGATCAGAATATTACGTCCGTGAGTGCTGTAAATATCTCTTTCAACACGTGCGATAACCTTTCCGGCCAAATCACTCTTAATTTCATTGACTAAAAGAGCCGGAATAAACATGTCAGCAGTCAATACACGTTCCAAGTTGACTGGATAGGATGTAATGGTTTTCCCTTCGTCGGGAAAATCTCTTTGAGTCATGACGTAATCTGTTTTTTCTTCTGTGCCGTAAAGATCGTGACTTGCACGAACAGAAACTTTGCCTTGCCGCGCTGCATTAATTGCAGCGCGTTTTTGAGCTATAGAACGATCAGGTTTAACCAACGCAAAAAGATCGTCCGCACTTGGCGGCGGAATTTCTTTTTTGGGTGGCAAAATTGGAGCAGGGGTTTTGATTTCAGGAATCGGAGGTAGCTTAATTTCCTTTGGTTTTTCTTCCGGCAGAAAGCTGCCGTTGAAAATAGGATCAATGGTTCCATCTTGAATAAAGGCGGCATCTTCAATCTGTTGAGAAGGTTTGTAATATTCTCGATAAGCCCAAGCGCCGCCTAAAGAGCCGCCCAAAATAACGGTTGCTATGATTGCCCAGATTTTAAACTCTCGTCCAAATGACGCAGGACGCAACTTAGGAATTTCGGTAGGTGCATTAGTCATTTATTTGCCTTGTCGCGCACAAATATATTTATCGCCAGCCCAAAGGGTCCAAGAATTGCTGGTGGTTTTTACAACTACAAACTCCCCTTTTCGCTGTTGGTTGATTGGTACATCTACTCCGTCCCGAACGGCATAAATTATGGGCAACGTTTTAACGGTGTCCATGTTGCCGTTTGCCCCAAAACGGAAGTATGTCCATTTCCCATCATCAAAAATTTGCCTCGGCGCGAACCCATGGCCATGTGCATCTATTTGATAATCAAAATTCCACTCCGAAGGAGGGACCGGGGAAGTCTCAACTAAATAATCAGGGGCCTTCTCGTCCTGGTCTTTGGGACGAAAGTCTAAATCCGAATCCGATTGGGAATTGTTGGCCAAGAGCCGTGAACGAAAAAATTTTATCCGATTATCTTTCAAATAAACAATCAGATCAGGCAAATAGGGCGAAGTGGGATCATCTATGCGCAGATAGAAGGAATAAATATTCCCTGATTCACCCATGACAGTTAGATTTGTATCAGCCCCTGCCCGTTTGCCAAAAATCTCTAATTTGTTGGCGGGGGTCTTTGGGCGAAACCTAAGAGCCTTGACCGAAAAATTCATTTCATCCCCAAGAACAAGGGCTTCCACATTCTCGTTTTGCGGCAAAATGATCGTTGTGGTCATATATTGACGAAGGCGAATTTTGTACGTGTTTTTGTAGTAATGCGAATATTCCTTAATGTTTGCCGTAGAATTAGAATCATCAAACGCTTTTTGAACGGCTTGTAAGTTGATATTTTCCATCATTGGTCGATTTGTAATCGCGCTTTCTCCACTCTCGGCCTGTCCGAATGCGTCCCTTTTTTTGGCCCATGCCGGACATGCTGCAACGGCAATTAGGCACAAAATTACGATGAACTTTTTCATTTTGTTCTCCGATCCATTTGATAGGCTGTCACGAAAATTCCGATAGGATTCAAATACTTTTTGGATTCAGGGACTTCTTGCGGTTTGAATGTGTATTTTAAAATTGATTGAGCCCCGACAGTTTTTGTGATGTTTGTGTCATCCTTGGCTTCGGTCATTTCAAATTCAATTTCGACAACACCGGTGGATTCGTTCATTTGTAAGATTGAAGCATTGACGATTTTGATTGATCGTTTTTGCCCTTTAGCTTTGTATTCAATGAAATTGGGCAAAATACGTTTTTCATGAGCTACGTACAATTTTTTAGAAGACAGAGCTTTGATCCGTCTAAAGCGCAACTCTTCCGATACCCCGTCTATAGTTTCCAGGTCTTCCACGTAGTCTTGAAGAATTGCCAGGATTAAATTCTTATTTGCAGAAATGGTCCTGCCCGCCTTTTCGATTCTTACGAAACGTCTATCTCCATTCTTTATAGTCTCCACAAAAACAAACTCTTTGTCGTGAGTGGCCCAGGCGGTGATGAGCGCCGCCGCAAGGGCGGCGATCACCACCAGGGTGAACAACAATAAGACGCGCAACGTATCATTGTTGTTCGACAGGATAGCCAAAGGCGTGGGGTACGCCGAATCCTGTTCGATTTCGTTCTGACGTTTGCGGCTGGCAAGAACAAGAAACAGCACCAGCACCAATAAGAAAGTCAGAACCCAAGGAATAATCTTAAGAATCATGTTCTTCTATTCCGAGTTTGATTTTTTCACCGTGAGAAAAGCAACCGGCGCAGGGGCTTGGATTCAGTTTGGATGGGTTGTCACGTACTCCTTTCGGGCCACCACAAGCAGACAGTCCAAAAATTGCTATCAAAGCTATCATAAAGAATTTAAAGCGAATCATTTTAGCTCCTTTTTTTATTTTCGTGCACCACGCATATTTTCCAACGCATCTGTTGCATTTCCCCATGCCTTGTTATGCGCCCACTCCCCGGCTTTACCCAAAATGCCCAAAGATTTTTGCGTTCCTTTGTGTCCCATCGTCAAAAGACCTCCTCCCACAGCGCCCGATGTGGCCGAGAGAGCTCCAGCTATCCCCGTTGTTGATCCCGCCATTGAGCCGGTCATATGTGCGGCAAAATCTGGGCTTTTTAAAATTGTTGCCAACGAAAAGCCACACCAGATTAAAATTTTGAGATAGGCCAAGTTGAAAATAGATTCACCAGAAGTGGCCTGTTTTTGGAATTGTGCAATCGCGTCTACAAGATTTGACGCGGTGATTCCCATAATGATTGAAGCGGTTATTACTAGAAGTGCATAATTTAACAGTCCACGAAACCAAGTTTTCAGTATGCTTCTGGTTTGTGGAAAAGCGGCAAGAAAAAAGACGGGACCACCATAGACAAAAAAGACATACATGGAAAAGATAGCTATGGAAAAGATAACAAAAAAAGCTGTATACATGCCTATAAAAAGGGCAAACAGAGGGATAGCGGCAATCGCGTAAGTAAAGTATTTCCCCGCATTTGTGATGAAAGTTTCATCTGGCGCAATTTTTTGGATTGCTTGAAAAAAGTTCATTGCTGTATCATCAAGTTTGTTAAAAACTTCATGTACATTTGTATATTCTTTTGCTTCACCAGCGGAGATAAAGAAAGAGGACAGGTTCATCGTGGTTTTGATTGTAACATCAACGATATTTTCATAGAAAAAACTAAATTCGAGAAATGCACTGTATAAGAACAGAAAATAGAGGTATGTTGCTGTTAAGCTTTTCATTGCTTCCCATCCTTTAGTAGAAAGAGAATATGCAATGTAAAGAGTGTATATAAGCATCCCTATCCGTAAAGGGGTGCAAAAATAATCCATCAAAGTGGAGTATATGGAATTTAAGTAAATATTGTTTAAGCCGATAAGCTGTGTGAAGATGCTTCCGGCTATTCCTGCTTCACTCATTTTCTTTTTCTTCCTTACTCTCTTGTTGTGTCTTTGATTTATATGTTGCGTCTAAAATTGCATCAATGTCCATTACGTCTGTAACGCCATGTTTTTTTATGAAATCAGTTTCATGTTGTATGATTTCCTGCTTTAGTGCCGTGGAGTTTGAATCTTTTTCAGCATAAGCGAGAACAGGAAGAAAAAGAGCCAAAAGAAAAATCGTATATTTCATTTTATTTCCCTGTATAAGTTGCGTCTAAAACTGCTTCAATGTCTGTAAGATCGTCCACACCTAAATTTTTGACAAAATTTATTTCTTTTTGAACTACGTCCTGTTTTTTTGTAATGAGTTCTCTTGCTGCTTTTCTTGTCTTCATGCTTTCTTCCGTAACTCCTTGATAATTTAAGGTGGCCATCATTTGATGGTACTCCATTGAAAGTGCCAGTTGTTCATTCAAAACTGTGAGCATTTCAATCAAAATTCTATTCGTAAGGTCTGACGAATCTTTAGTGTTCGCCGTGTTGTCTATTTGATTGGCCAGTTCCACAATTTTTTGCATCCGTTCCGGCATTGATTGTAAAATGTCCTGGCCTCGTTTGATGGTTTGCCGGATTGTTTTTTGACGTATTTCGTATTGACGATCTAAAAGTTTGTGCCATTCATCAGGAGGAGTTGTACGAGGGTCTTTAAATGATACATCCAAAACGTCTAAAACGTCTTCAATTTCAACATCTCCATCACTGTAATCGTCATATAAATCTTCTATTTCAGAGTAGCGCCCCAAAATTGTGCTTTTCGTATCTCCCAAAAACCCACGAACTTCATTTACTTGATCAACAAATCCTTGGGCACGGTTGTACGTGCCTGTTATGGCTTCATACGATTTAGTCAGCCACTCATTCGCCTTGTAAGCCTCTTGAAGTTGTTTAATGATGTTCGCTTTGGATTCGGCTTCAACTCCGATTAATTTTGACGCAAGAGTATGTGTAACTGCATCAGAAACGGCCATTCCCCCAGGGGATGAAGTCGGCCAAAGCGCACTAAGCAAACAAATAATGACGAAGCCAGTTTTCATTATGCACATTCCTAAGTTGGCGTACTGTCCGAACTGTTTCCCTTGCCGAATCAAAGCAGCGGAGATATGGGCCGAGTCCTGACAAGTCCACATCTAAAAAAACGGATTCCCCGTTATGACGTTTTACCAAAACTTTGCGGCCTAGCGGGTCTTCGCCTTTGATCCAATCAAATTCCGTTTCGTTCAGTCCTATGCGTTTGTAGTCTTCCCATTCCGCGTGAGGTTCAGGGAACAGAATATATGTGGCTATGTTTGACAAAAATTTGTTTGCAGATTTGTGCCGTAAAACGGTGTCCGCGCTTTGACACATTGCAATTAAAATCCCGTGTGTTTTGCGAATTTCTTGGAGAAACCTTTCGATTTCTGCGGCAAATGTGGAGTTTTCAAGATAATTCGGGAGCTCGTCTATAATGATTCCGTAGGGAGATTTCCCGTCCGCTTTGGTCATGATTTCATGCACAAAATTATACACATACGGACCCAAAACATCGGGGCTGTCCAAAAGCCCTGTCATGTCAAAGGTCAAATGTTTTTGCAGCGCATTGATGCTATTTTTGGAGCCAGAAAAATATGCAGCTTTGTCACCTTGGGATGTCCACCTTTTCATTTTTCTGGCAGCGTCTTGATCGAAGCCTTTCAGGGCCGTATAAAATTCGTCTAGGGTTCGATCTTTGCGGTCAATGGTAAGCATTTCTTGGATGGTTTGACCTATGCCTACCTTCATTTCATCGGTGATATCTCCACCGATGAGCATGGAAGCCATATTTTCCACGAAATCACGGTTACTCTGATTCAGTCGTAAAGGCTGCATAAAGGGGGCGCAGTGAATGGATTGAATGTCTTCTGAGGTTAAATATTGACCATCCAAGCAGTGAGTCCAAACTTCCATGCCGTTAAGTCTGTCAAATGCGTATGTGCGCCAGTTTGGAAAACGACGAAGCATTGTGCCCAGGAATTGAACTAAGGTTGTTTTACCTGATCCTGTCCCGCCGATGCACAACGTATTTCCGTTGGTCAGGTAGTCGGGGTTTTCCTGAAATATGAATGAAAATTCGGTGCCGCTGATAGTTCGCATATGAGCCACAGGCGAAGGACCGAAAGAACAAGAATTATGGCCTTCTCCAACGCTAGCAAAACTGATGAAATGGGCTGCGTTTTCGCTGGTCAAGCCAGGGGTCATTACAGGATTTTGATTTTCCATTCCCGGAAATTTCATGCCCCAAAATTGGCCTTCGATGTTGGTTATATCCCGGGCCATGGAGTAGCCGTAATTTTCTAGAGCGGTCAGAATATTTCGTATGGCTCGATTTAAGTCGTCCTGGGACGATCCAAAAACTTCTAAGCTCAAACGATGGGTGAATTGTTGAACCTGATCCGATGTTAGCCGTTGAGCTAGGCTTTCCAATTCCAGCTGGTATTCATCTGCATCTTTCCGAAAACTTACATTATGCCGTTTGGCAGAATCTACTTTGTTTTTTGCTACATACTTTTCCATGCGGGACAATGTTTGCAGCAAAGAAAATGTTTCTGGGACTTGGAATAATGCATTTAGAACATCTTCATTAGAGAGTTTGGCCGGAATCATGACCCTAAACCATGCGGAATACAGGTCTCCATGGTTTGTTTTGTAAATTTGGTAATCTGCATTCCGACCAAACAAGAGTGCTGATCGTCCTAAAATTCCGGTCAAGTCTCCATTCGGGGGGGCCATTTGATAAACAGGATAGCCCGACAAAAGCCAACTCCAATAGCTAGTTAGTTCATCACCTAATAAGAGCTTGGCTCCGTATTCCGGCCCCAGGGCTGTAAGTGTTTTTTCAACGAAGTGAAAAAGGTCTTCTTCGCTTTGAACTGTAGATTTTTTGTTAAACGTTTTTTTCCCTTTCTCCAGCAACTCGTCCATGAACGTGGCTTTGTTGCTGTTTGTCAGCAACAAGTAGTGCTTCGTTCGGTAAGTCTCTTTGAAGTTCTGATAATGTCGTCTTGCAATTTCCGTTGCAACAGGATGGGAAAAGGATTCTTCCGGCAGGGAAATTTCCTGCTTTATGTGGTGGCTGTGAGAAAAGGCAAGAAGTCCCGTGGGGATGTTGTCCCAAAAACTTTTGCGGCCTTGGAATAATCCAAGCATATGCTCTTGAGACAGGCCGGAATAATCCTTTCCGTAAAATTCGATTACGTAGGCATGTTTGCCTTCGTTGGTGATGGTCAAACCAGGACGTTTCCCGAGTTTATACAAGGAACAGCGACCCTCCACCCGAGATACATCCCGAGGGTTTTCCCAAGCGGCAGACGGCCATAAGGCAGATCGTATTTCTCGGAAGCTAGGGATAATACGCATTCCCGTCCCATATCTTTTTGTGTTGGTTCGTTTGAGGTTGATTCAGACGTTTGTTAAGCCAGATGTCGAAAAAATACGGGTCCTGGGCAGTTTTGATTTTGCCGATCAGGAAGAACGTAAGGAGAGGTATCCACTTGTAAAGAAGTGGTAAAATCATAAGAAAAGGCGCACTTATTACCATAGAAATTAATACGTAGCTTTGTGGAAGCCGAAAAGACATTCTCGGCTTCCACAAAACTGAATATATGATCGAATCTTTCGAGATCATTATTCAAACATCCAGACCACAATTTCATTCGCACCTGATGCGATCAGACAAGAAATGAATATTCGCGCAAACATTTCTACGCGCACTTTCCCCGCCATGAATCCTATCGCCGCTCCAATTAAGACCAGCGTTGCCAAAATGGGGATTGCATGTGTTAGCAGCTGGTCGATGAAGTCGCTGCCTTTATCTTCGAAGTGGTCAAACGGGTTGTCTGCGCCTACGGCTACACTGGCCAAAGAAATTGCGCAGAGAATTATTGTGATCATAAGGCTAATATTTTTGGACTTCATGCGTACCCCTTTATGAAGTTAGTTGCAGTCAGGGATGCAGTATGAGCGCTCTTTGACAAGGCAAAGAGCGTTGCGGAATATCTCTCGCTTGCTGCACTCTTTTTTGTTGGTCAATTCTGCTAGAATTGTTGCGCTTTCATCGGAAAGCGCGATCCGAACCGGTTTAGGCTTTGAGGCAGGCGCAGGGAGTTTTGGCGTTTCTCCGATCGCCAACCAGTGAAGTCCTTTTTGCACGTTTTCGCGGAGTTGTTTGGCGTGCAACTCAGGCGGCAAATGGACGACGACGCTTGTCAATTTATCCTCCTCCTAATGGTTTGAATTTAATTTTGAAATGCTTTAATCCCATATGCTATACGCCATTCCCCTCTTCATTTTTTGGCGTATTGCTGTTACATTGCGTTGTGCATCAATCACAATTTGTGATTCATCACAAGTTGTGATTCCATACCAGTCGCGCTTTATATTTGCAACCTTAAATTACGTGAATAACACCTATGAGCTTAAGCGAAGCCTTCAGAGAAGGGCTGAAATATATCATAAATCTTGAGAGTGATCGGGGCTTTGCGGCCCGATTGTATAAAAGTGCCGGTATCTCCCAATCTCATTGGAGCATGCTCATGTCTGGGCAGCGCCGGTTTACGGAAAAAAATCGTTCTGTGTTGGCTCGACGTCTGTTGATGGAACCCGACGAGCTTATTCGCCTGGGGGAAGATCAGATTGCAGGGGTTGAAAACTCGATCGCTAGAGCTTTAGTGAGCGGTAAAAGAATGTTGCTCCCCGATGTTGACAGTCCGTCTGATTTGCAAGTTTTGAAAATTAACCCGGACACGTTGGAAAATATCGAAATCGGACGGGCGTGGACGATGGGCGAAAAAGCCTTTCTCATAGAATTTTTTGAATCCGTTGAATCGCTTGGAAGATATGTAGTTCGGCCCATTGAGTCCTTGAATTTAGGGGCCTCCGTTGAAGCAACGGACCGCGCTGAGGACTCCTAGCGCCAGCCCAGGGCAAACCCTGGCCGTGGCGGGAGCCTTGGAACACGGTTCCAACCCTTCGGGCTAGACTCGCTGGCCCTTTCGCGCTCTTTCAGAGCGCAACAATCCCCTTCGGATTGATCCCGCGCCGGGCTTCTCCCCGGCTGTAGCCCAAAGGCCGGTGGCCTTTGGAATCCTGATGCCGGTCAAGTCGCTGATCCTGTCCGCGTCCCTGTCACGCCCCTTGCTTTTCATCCCTCCGCTCACAGGAGCCGCCAGAACCCGCAATGTCGGAAATCGGTTCCTCCGCTGCCCTACGGTTGCGGCCCCTCCAATTTCCTTATTGCGGAACCTGTCTAGTGGCTCCTCCCGCTGCTGGCTGGCAAGTGTCGCGCCAGGGCCGCGCCCAGGGCGACAGCCGGTTATTTGCCCCGGTGGGGCAACATCCTCCCCGGCAGGGGGGCCGGGGAAGGCCGGGGGGCAACCGGCCCCCCTCGCCGGGAGGATGTTAGCGAAGCGCAGAAAACCAAAACACAGGAGAAAAAA
>NZ_WAIE01000010.1 GCF_008830225.1 Pseudodesulfovibrio senegalensis | reverse complement strand
CCCATCGTCTAGCCTGGCCCAGGACGACGGCCTTTCACGCCGTTAACAGGGGTTCAAATCCCCTTGGGGACGCCATCAAAAGTTCAGAGCAGTCGCTTCATGCGGCTGCTCTTTTTCGTGGTCAATCGTTCAACAAAACTTTCCACAAGAGGATGGTCAGTCCCCGGCCGATAAAACGAAAAAGGACCGGTGGATTTCCCCCCGGCCCCTTGCTGCGCTATTGTTTCAGATATGCGTCGATGCGGTCCCGGACATTCTGCTCCAGATTGCGGTACCAGAAGGCGTAATCGAACTTATGCAGAACGCCTTTCGGGAAATGGCCCAGTTCCAATTCATCCGGGGGCGTCGTGACCAGTGCGCCGCTCTTTGTATCGACCTGCGCACCAGTGTAATGTGGCACCTCGCGTTTCACGGTGCCTTTGAAATCATCAAAAAACACCGCACCCAGATTCAGACTCTTGTCTGCCGGGGTTTCATACGTGGTCCATGTGAGCGGATTGATGCAAATGGCGCCGGGACGCAACACCGGGGAACCGGTCGCTCCGGGAGCTTGTGTATTCCACGAAATGACCACCCCGGTATCGTTCGCCTTTTGTGCGGGTTTTATCCAGGGATAGGCTTGCAGATCCTTGTCCGTGACCGAGAAGCCGATGACGTAGGCCGCCACGAGTTGCTTCTGCAGTTTCGGGTCATGAAATCGGCTTCGCAACAGGTCGAGCATGACCACCGACCCCTGGCTGTGGGAGGCGAGAATGAAGGGGCGCCCATGGTTGAGAAAGGAAAGATAATGGTCGAAGGCACGGTGCACATCGTCCGCGCCGATACGGAAATAGCTGTTCAGGGTCATATCCTTGAGCGGGTCAAGGCAGGCAAAGGATACCTGCCGATAATACGGCGCAAAAAGATTGGCGGACGATGAATACACCCCGGCCTGAGCCTTGAGCAGGCCCTGAACGTCAGCGCGCAGTTCCGTGTTGAACACGTCCATGTTTTTCGGACAGGTTCCGGGGTAGATCGTGGGGTAAACGTAGAACACGTCGACCGGCTTATCCGGGCTGTCGGGCCTGGCTGCCCAGCTGATGTCTTTTGAATAATCGGGGCAGGCGGGAATATCGCACGATGCTTTTTCCTGCGCGGCCATGGCGCTTGTGCCCAAAAGAATACCCAGCAGACAGATGCTCATCAAAAGTGCTCGCATATTGATCTCCAGTGGTTGTTTACGACCACATAACAGCTATAAAAATATAGGAAAAGTATTATAACAGAATCGTCACTGGCCGACAAAACCGCCCCGCAGCAACCAACACGCAGGGAAAGCATGCGCTGTTTCCCCGGTTCCTTTTTTCCAGCACAACCTTAAAAAAACAAAGACGAGTCCTTTCCAGCATACAGAGAAAGAACCCGTCTTGATCTTCCAATGGAAAACGAATCGTAGCGGGGAATAAGCGCATCTCTCTCGTCCATGAGGGAGATGCTCTTGAAATGCCGCCGAACCCCAAGACGGACTTCCCGGCCACGGCTCTCCTGCCGCGCCCGGCGCTGCCCGCTCTAAATCAACTGCTGTTGCTGCTGATACGCTTGCGTGGCAAAACGCTGCGACATGGCCGAAAGCAATCCCTCGCCCATGCTCTGCAATTCAGATGCAGCTTCGGTATCGCCCTGGTTGAAGGCCTGCAGCAATTCTTCCACGGAAACAACACCGTCCTCATTCAGGTCGTACTCGTCGTATTCCTCTTCATCGGTCTCCCCGCTGGAACCGGACGATCCCGAAGACGCGGCGGCCGTCTGCTCTGCTCCTTCCGCCATGGACGGCGGGGGCGTCATGCCTTCGGCCATTTTGTCCTGCATGTCGGCGCTCAGCTCTTCGGCAGTAATGTAGCCGTCGCCGTCGCTGTCAATAATGTTAAAATGTTCCTCATCCAACGGCGTTTCCTCAAAGCTCAGCAGCCCGTCACCGTCCGCATCGTCCTGTTCGAAGATGGACGAAACCATATCCTCGACGTTGCCGGTCTGCATCAGAACGCTGAGTTGGCCCATGGCGGCGCTTTGTTCCATGTGCGCCTGCATGTCCGAACTCAATTCCTCCGAGGAAATGAAACCGTCGCCATCGGTGTCGATGGAGCTGAAACGGTCCTCGTCAAGGGGGGTCTCTTCAAGACTCAGCAGACCGTCGCCGTCTGCGTCGTCCTGCTCGAAAATGGACGAAACGACCTCGTCCGCCCCCGGCCTTTGCGTTTGCGAAGAACCAAATGCTCCCTGAAAGCTGAAGCACGCGCTCGACGTGCTTGAACCATCCATTGCCGAGATGCTCATCATGCTCTCCTTTCTGGTTGAAAATGACATGGCGGCAGGAATTGCCCGTTGCAATTCATGGACAGGGTGCAGCAAGGAACAGGCCCGAGAAGAAATACCGACCAGGACAAGACCGCCCAATTCCCATTGAAGCGAAACAGCGAGACATTTCACAAACAAAACAAAAGGAATCGGACCGCCTGTTTCCCGGCAGAGGCAAACACGTGAAAAATGAACACTGTTTCCACGGCATGTCGGCCAGTTAGCGGCAAAAAAGATTGTTGAATCTCGGCACGAATAAAGGCGGAAGGTTGTTCAGTTCACGCCCTGAAAATGGGTGAATATTCAGAATTGTTAAGTTTTATCAAGAGAACCCTCAACATCCCGAAAAAACGCTTTGCGGTAAAATTTTCCGGACATCACCGTCACTGGCCGATGGATGAACGGTAGATGGTCCTCTTCTCGATTTCGAGGGGAAGAACCAGTCCAAATCGCTGCAGTTGCCTGCGGTTGAATACGAACTGTCCCTTCTGGCTGCCGTTGACCAAGGGCAACCGCGGAGATTTGAGATCAAGAATGCCCAGAGCCAATTCTGCAGCCATGCGGCCATGCTCCTCGCCGCTGATCACATAGGCTCCAACCACACCATCGTCACCCACCGCATAGTCCTGACTGGCAAATACCGGCACCGGACTGTTTTCGGACGCCCAGCGCACCACACGCCCCACAGACACATGCTCGCCCCGGCTGTCCCTGAATGCATGGAACACGGGCATGAGGATGAAATCATACTCCGTTGCGCCAAGCATGGCTTCTTTCCACACGTCCCAATCCGCAGCAATCATGTAATCCACGTGAACGCCTTCCACGGACACATTTATCCGCCCGCCAAAGGTGGCATCCCGTATGGCCATGGCCGTCCGGCTGGAATCCATGAGCACCAGCGCCTTTGCCGCTTCGGGCATCACTTCTTTCAGGTAACGGATCCATGGAAAAAGAGGAAGCCGTTCCAGTATGCCGGTCATATTTGCGGGGAGTTCCTTGAAATACCGCCTGAGATTCTTGTTGATGCCAAAAAAGACCACGGGCGTACCGTAATCGCTTAACGGCTTCCAGAGCAGGGCCAGGGCATTGTCGTCTCCGAGCATGATCAGGTCCGGCCGGAAGGTTCGCACACGTTCCATGGCGGCTTCGGCCATACGCGCAAACCGGCTCTCAGGAATCCGTTTGGTATCCAGATAGCAGTATTCAACCACCATGTCGTCAGGAAAAACGGCCTCAAGTCCTTGGTTGCATTGCGTGGTCCACGGCATTCCCTCGTGATAACTGTGTATCACGAACACTCTTTCCTGCCCGGCCACAGCACTGGTTGCAAACAACACAACAACGATGCCGAAAAAAAAGTAACCAAACCTCATGCCCACCCCTGAAGCTGTATCCAGACACGCGCTCACTCTTCTGCCATTTGATCTTTTGATGAAACCAGAAACCATGCCTTGTGAACAGTATTTTATCGCACGCCCATACATGAACACTCCAAATCAACGTATATGGTAACAATTTGCTGGCAATCCGACTTTCGACAGCATAGGGTGCGGATTCATTTTTTCAGGACAACAGCAACAACGAACCCACCCCGCAGAACCATAATAATAGTTCGCTCCAACGATATTCTGATATTCATTCCTCATGTCGACAACCATCCGTCATACCTTCAGCCGGGCACAACGGCGCTCCGGACAGTTCTTCCTGGGATTGTTGGCCGCACTCATCCTGTTTGCCTGTCCGGCCAAGGCTGCGGAGGTCCTGCGCATCGGCTATACCGAATTCCCTCCCTTCCATTGGCACAACGACGAGGGCAATGTCTGCGGATTCTTCCATGAGATTATTCAGGAAGCCGCAAAACGCATGAATCTTGAAGTGGAATGGACACAATGCCCCTGGGGGCGGTGTCAGGAAAATGTGCGGCTTGGGGAACTGGACGGCCTGCTCACGGTCCCCACGACAGAACGGCTGGAATACACTGTCACCAACAAGACCCCGTTCTACGTCAAACACCGCCATCTGTTCACGTATGCCGGGCATCCGCGGCTCGATGCGATCCGATCCGTGAAAACCATAGACGACATCGCCCAAAAGGGTCTCTCGGTAATCACCTATGTGGGAAACGGCGCATTCAACCGCGAAATCAGCTCGTACGACATCAAGGTCTACACCACCACAACAATTCCCCGCATATGGAAAATGTTGGCCATCAAACGCGGCGACATCGTCATCGAATGGCCGACAGGCGCATGGGAAAACATTCGCCGCCTGGGCCTTGAAGGCAAAATCATAGAAACCGAATCCGTACTGGAATCGCTTCCGTTTCACCTCCTGATCCGCAAGGGGCATCCGTTGGCAAAAAGAACGGGGGAATTCGAAGCGACGTTCCGGCAGATGAAGCAGGACGGCACCATGGATCGCATACTCAAGGGCCACCATACCGAGTGACTCTCGCCCCGTGATCCCCTCGGCATTGTCATGGGGAGAACAAAGGCGGACGCAAGAAACGGGCCCGACAAGGGTCGGCCCATGCGGTTCTGGGCGGCGCTAACGGCACAAGGGTGCGGAACCCGGTGCAAGCCCGCTCAGATACTGGGCAACCGGGCCGGCGCTGTCCGGCGAAAGTTCGGCTCCGTTGGCCACCATGCGGCGCACGGTCTTTTCCCACCCGGCATCATCCTTGACGCCCAGCATGCGGCATATGCGCTTGGTCCCATGGCAACTGGAACATGCTTGCCGAACGCCCTCGCCCATGTCGTCCGCGCCCACGGCAACCGCACAAATGCACAGGCACATCAACAACGCCGCCACCACACTCAATCCCCTGAAACGAACAGTCCCTTTCATGCGCGAACCTCTCTTTTTCCGTGCCCAGCCGCCCATCGGCAGGGGCGATCACATGCATTCAGACAATCAACATACCACGCTGCGAAAAAAAGTATAGCGCGTTACAATGATTTTTTCACACGCGCACAGACAGGCTGAAGAGCCTGTTGGCCACGCACATTCTGTTGAAATCATGGTCTGTTCCTGCTATCCTGCATCTCCTGCAGGGAAGCGTTTCGTCACCGGTGTGGCGCCCGGGCTTCAAACCCGGTGGGCGGGCTAACCCTCGCCGGTAGGTTCGACTCCTATACGCTTCCGCCATAAACAAAAAAGGCCTGCACATGCAGGCCTTTTTTGTTTATGCGAACATACGGGGCGATGCCCGAAACGACAGAAAAAACTACGATTTACCCATTTTCTCATGGAGTCGCTTTGCCTTTTCGAGCGATCGCTGGAAACCGCTGGGTACGATCGGATGAGCAATGAGCGGCGGATTGTGTGCAAGCGGATTCGGGGTGATCAGCCGATACGACTCAAGATAGCAGTCTCGGGGCGTGGGTGCGCAATCCTCCGGGGTCCTGTCCTTGACGAGTGTCACAATCAGGGAAGTGGCCAGAAAGAGCGGATAGGTTTCACCAATGTCGTAGGGCATGGCAATGTCTATAGGCTTTAGGTCCATCTCCCCCAACTCCGGAGGAGGAAGCCGCAACACATGCATCTCCCTTTTTTCCTGCAGACGGGCAATATCCACATTATTCGGTATTTCGGGTATGTACATTTCCACCTTGAACCCGGCGACAAAAGCAATATCCACAAGACTCTTGAGCGTATACCAACGGATATGGGTGTAATCCCACGTTCCGCCGGAAACATATGGAAAATCTCCGGTCAAGACATGATACAGGCACGTCCATGACTGGGCATTGGGAACCTGAAGAATGACCTTTCCGCCATGGGCCAGGTACTTATTGAATTTCTTGAGAACATACCAGGGGTCATAGGTATGTTCCAGCGACATGGGGGCAAGAATGTAGTTGAAAAAATTCTCGTATTCCTCTTCAAGCCAAGCGTCTGGCTTATTCAGATCGATGAGCCACGCTCCATCCAAAAGCCCGTCCATCTGCGCGATGGCGTGGGGGCTCACCTCCACCCCGTACATCTCCCGGCAGCCCCGATCCCGTTCCAGCCCCAGCAAAAGCGAGCCGTCGCCAAATCCGTATTCAAATATACGCGTTGACCCCTCGGGAACCTGCATGGCTATCTCATGACGATAGTTCCCGGCCTCCAACCGTTTGTCGACGATTTCGTCTTTGCGTTTTTTCTTGTCCATATACAAATAGATACTTACCGCCCCTTCCGTGGTCAACAGTAAAAAAGAACACAGAAACCGATCCTGCCCCCCCTTCACCTTGGCCGCTTTCCTGTGATATGGGCAAAAAAAACGACATAAAAAAAACAGGCTGGCACATATCATGAGCGACATACGAGTCAGGACCATGTTCGCGGGCGAGGAGGACGCCGTGTGCGAACTGGTGAACCGATCCTTCATGCAGGCCGTGGCTCCGGGGTATTCGGGCGACGGCATCGCGGAATTCAGGAAACACGCCCAACCCGAAGCCATGGCCGCGCGCTGCGAAAACGGCAATATCGTGCTCGTGGCCGAAAAGGACTTCGAGACCGTAGGCATGATCGAGATGCGCGAAGAAAAACACATCTGCTTCTTTTTCGTGGATCCGGACGAACAGCGGCAGGGCATTGGCCGCGCCCTGCTGGACGAAGCCCTTGTCCTCTGCGGCGAATCCCGCGAGATCACGGTAAATTCATCGCCAAATTCCGTGGCCGTGTACGAGCGCTTCGGATTCCTTGCAAGCGGGCCGGAGCAGGAAAAGAACGGCATTCGCTTCATGCCCATGACCCTGAAAAATCCACGGGCATCGGTCTGACGAAAAACGTACACACGGCTTGACGCACGAAAAACCCCGTGCATAATACTCCTATGAAAGTAGGCTTCCGTCCCCTGCCCGAAGCAGGAGAACCAACCACGCCAAGGAGGACGCATGACCGCGCCCGACCATACGAGTAGTGAGAACCGAGAGTGGTTCATTCCCGAAGAATCGCGTCAGCAACTCGCCGAACATTTCGGCAAGCTCACCAACAACGTTGAAATCCTCGTCTTTACCGAAGACGGGGAAAATGAACCCTTCAACGAATTCGCGCACAAGTTCGTGGGGGATATCGGCCGGCTCTCCGACAAGGTCACCGCCCGATTCCTGTCCATGGACTCGGATGAGGCGCGCCAAGCCAAGGTCGACCTCTCGCCCACCATACTCATTGCCCCGGACCGCTACGACATACGCTTCCGCGGCGCGCCCATGGGCGAGGAAGGCCGCTCGTTCGTTACGGCCGTGGTATTGGCGGGCATGGGTGAATCCGGCCTTTCCAAGCAATCGAAACAACTGCTGGCGGAACTGGACGAAAACCGCGAGGCAATCGTATTTGTGAACCCCTCCTGCCCGTATTGTCCGGGGCAGGTCATCAATGCCATCAAATGCGCGGTGGAACTGCCGGGCACGGTTTCCGCACATTGCGTGGAAACCACGGAAAATCAGGAATTGGCCATGCAACACGACGTGGGTTCCGTGCCGCATACGATCATCAATGATTCCCATGAAATTCTCGGCTATATGCCCGAGGAACGATTCGTGGTAGAGCTGGCAACGCTCCAGGATGCCGAGGAACTGGCCGGGGAATTGGGCCGCGAACAGGGCGACCACCAACATGATGCGGCTGATGCAGCCGTGGAGGTGGACCTTGTGGTGGTGGGGGCAGGCCCCGCCGGGCTCACGGCAGGCATTTACGCGGAACGGGCCGGACTGCGCACCGTTGTGCTGGAAAAATCCGTGGTGGGCGGACAGGTGACCCTGACACCGGTGGTGGAAAACTATCCCGGCTTCACCACGGTTCCGGGCAAGCAGCTCATGGACATCATGAGCGAACACGCCCGCGAATACGTGACCATCATGGAAGGCGAACAAGTCGATGAAATCAAAATCGGCCGGAACATCGAGGTCTTCACGAACCGGGGCACCTATGTGGCCCGGGGGCTGATATTGGCCACGGGCGGCTCATACCGCAGTCTCGGCGTGCCGGGCGAGGACAAATACTACGGCAAAGGCGTCAACTACTGCGCCACCTGCGACGGCTACCTGTTCAAAGGCAAGAAGGTCGCCATCGTTGGCGGCGGCAACACGGCCCTGACCGATGCCCTGCACCTCAAGAACCTGGGCGTGGACGTGACCATCATCCATCGGCGCGACGAATTCCGCGCCCAGCAGCACCTTCGGGATTCCGTGGAGCAGGAAGATGTTCATGTTTTGTGGAACACGGTGGTGGACGAAATCCGTGGAGACGGCAAGCACGTGACCACGCTGGCCCTGCGCAACGTCGGGGACGATTCCGAGACCGAACTGCCCGTGGACGGGGTTTTCGTGGCCATAGGGCAGGATGTGAACACCGAGCTGGCAAAAATGATCGGCCTGACCCTGACCGACAAGGGATTCGTGCAGGCGGATGCGTCCATGCGCACCAACATCCCGCGCATCTATGCGGCCGGCGACATCGTGGGCGGAGTGCAGCAGATCGTCACGGCAATCGGTGAAGGCTCGGTGGCTGCCATGTCCGCATTCGAAGACATGAGCCATCCCTACTGGAAGTAGGAGCGCTCACAGCTCGCGCCGACAGCACAAGAAATCCCCGTGCGACTCCTGTGCGCGGGGATTATCTTTGCGGCACGTTGCCGCTATTGCGCCCGCAAAAGACATACCCCTGAACCATTGTCACTCCCCCCGACAGGCTGACGAAAAAAGTGCGCGGGCAAGACGCAAGAAAAGCGCAGGACCGACGCGTACCCCATATACGCGAAGGAATGCGCATTTTGCGGCAAACAAAGCCATCGTGTTTCTATCGCCAGCCAGCTAGATGGCGCAGCTCTCTCCCTGATGACAAAAGCGCTGCATGACCTTGATGAACATGTCCAGCCCTGCGGCCGTGTCGTTCCTGCGCCAGATCAGCCGCAGCTCGCTCATGGGGCGGCGCTCCTTCCAGTGCATGGAGACCAGCCGCACACTGCGCGGGCAAACCTGCGCCATGCGCGCCGGAACAAAACTCACGCCCATGCCTGCGGCCACCAACGCCAGCCGGGTCAGATGCGGGTCCACCTCCTGCACGATGCGGGGGCGGATATTGGCGGATTCGAACATGGCGTTGAGCGTTTCCCATGTGGCCGGATAGTGCTCGCGGGGCAGCATGATCAGCGGCTGCCGGTCCAGGGCGCGGATGCCTATGCGGCCACTGCGCGCCAAGGCATTGTCCTCACGCACGGCCAGCATATACGGCTCCAGCAGGAATGTAAGCCACTCCAATGAATTGTACCCTTCCTCGGCCCGGGACTGGATAATGCCCGCGTCCAGATGCCCGTCGCGCACCGCGTCGATCACGTCCTGCGAATGCACATCCTTGATATCGAGCACAATTCCGGGGTGCTGTTTGCGGAACTCGGCCATGGCTTCCGGAAAATGGGACTGCGCGGCCGAACTGATGAACCCGACACGCAGCCTGCCGATCTCGCCGCGCGATATCCGCCGCACCTGATCCGCACCGGCTTCCAGCACATCCAGCGTGTTGCGGGCAACGCTCAGAAACTGAATGCCCTCGCGGGTCAACTCCACCTTGCGCCGGTTGCGGTCCAGCAGACGCACGCCAAGGTCTTCCTCCAGCTTCTTGATCTGCTGGCTCAACGGAGGCTGTGCCATGTGCAGGCGCTCCGCAGCACGACCAAAATGCATTTCCTCAGCCACGGCAATGAAATATCTCAGCTGTCTCAGTTCCATGATATCGTTTTCGTCTCACACGTTGCGCAAAATAATATTGGACGCACGTTTTTTTCGAGCCATACTGAAGGCAAATTCCGGAATCCATGGGAATTTCCGGCAACCGCAACCTGTCGGGAGGAAGTCATGCATCACAATCCTTATGATGTCGAGCGGCAAATGCATCATGAATTATGCATGATTCAAACGCATTACAAACACCATGCACCAAGGAGAACAGCACCCGGAACAATTATCCGCGCCACGGCGGGGGTGGTCGGAATGGTGGGCGCAATCCTTGCGTTCACACTTTGACCATAGGCCCGAAACGCGCGACCGCGCAACAAAATGAATGCAAATCGGTATTTTTCTCTGTGGAAAATAATAAATCCGAAGCAAAACATGACTGGTAATACGGTTTTCATATCAGAAACCAATGAAAACAATATTGGACACAAATCGCTGCGGAGCCATAGTTGAACCACGCAAAGGCAAACAAACTCTCCAGAAACGGAGGAGACCACCATGGTTTACAGCATATTTGAACTTGAACACGACATGTGCAGGGAAATCCGGGAATCTGCCGGCTTCGTCAGCCAGGACCGTCCAACCAGGGAAGCTCCCCTGCGAGGCATCGTACGCGCCGCACTGGGAGTCGCCGCGTTCGCCGTGCTCGTGCCCCTGTGCTTCTGACCGGGAACAGCCACACATATTTTTCCAACGGATTCATTCCAAACATGCGCGAAAAGGCCCGGGTCACTTGATCCGGGCCTTTTCATTTGCCACACGCCCCAAAAAAGGAATGGCCACGTTCGTCACCCCCCTCAACAGTGATCGGGAGCGACAACGTCGGTACGCCGAAACACTTCCACCACGTTCAGAAAACGGTCCAGCAACGGCCCCTCGCTCTCCCGGTTCCAGACCATGGTGATTTCCCATGACGGCAAGGCCTGACGAACAGGTACAAAGCAGACATCCCTGCCATGGCCCCGCCGCGACGAATCCGGCACAAGGGCGCAACCCAACCCCGTGGCAACAAGCGCAATGGTGCTCTGTTCGGAATTGGACTCCTGCACGATTTTCGGACTGAATCCTGCCTCGCGGAAGCTGGCGATGAAGCTGTCGAACAACTGGGGCTGCAAATGACGGGGATAAAAAATCATGGGTTCGTCGCGAAGTTCCCGGATGTCCACAGACGCGCGACCCGCAAGGAAATGGCCGTCCGGTACAACCAGAACATACGGTTCCCGCAGAAACAGACGCGAGGGGAACTCTTCAAACTCCCTCCCCTGCGCATGGACGAACGCAACGTCCATGCGTCCACTGCGCAGCATGCGCAACTGATCGCGACTGGCGGCCGTGGTCAGGTCGAGCCGCACGTCCGGGTTCTCGCGCCGGAACACGCGGAGCGCTTCAGGCAAAAGGCTGAGCGACGCAGGCCCCATGAAGCCCACGGCAAGACGCCCATGCTTGCCCCTGGCCAGATCACGGGTCCTGTCCACGGCCCTGTCCAGCCCGGCCAGCAGGCGGCGCGCCTCATCCAGAAACAATTCTCCCTCCGGGGTCAGCTTCACGCTCCGGCTGGTGCGCGCAAAAAGCCGGACCTCCATTTCCTCTTCCAGTTGCCGTATCTGCTGGCTCAAAGGCGGCTGGGCGATATGCAGCCGTTTGGCAGCACGCCCAAAGTGCAACTCCTCGGCCACGGCCAGAAAATAGCGAATGTGTCGTAATTCCATGATCAATACTTAACAAATATCAATCATGATGTAAAAAGATATTGGACATCTTGGTCGGTTTGGGGAAAAACGTATTCACGGCGCACGGAGGAACACTCCACAGCCGCACACGATCATTGATATACGAATAATATTTTTCGACCGGCTTCCTGTCGAAGGGAAGAAATCAAATGCCGGGGCGGTCCCGGCACATTGTCTGGTGGTGTTGCGACCCGGTCGGAAAAAAAGGCCCGCGTTTCCTTACGGAACGCGGGCCTTTCTATTTGCTGTCGGCAAAACGGCTAGAAATCGAGCTTGATGGCGCCGCCCTTGCCTTTGGAGACCTTTCCGGCCGCATTGAAAATTTTTGGTTCCACGCGTTTGAGGATCTTCTTGGCGTCTGCATTGAGCGGATTGCGCTCCAGGACTCCCTGAGCCTGACGATGCGCCTCGGCCCAATCCCGGCGGGAAAGGCTGATCTTGGCCAGCTTGAGCATCAGGCTCTCGGTTCCCCCCAACCGCCGCATGGCGTCCTTGACCGCATCCGCGGCCTTGTCCAGTTCTCCCTGAGCCTCGAACGCGGCGATCAGCCCGCCATGTGCCCGCTGGTCCGAACCGTTGCGTTCCAGCCCGCGCTTGAAATATTCCACGGCCTCTCCCGGCAGTCCGCCCATAAGCAGCCGGTTGCCGATGTCGGAATCAATCCCCTCGATATCCGAATAGTATTCGGAAGCCTTGCGAAAAATCTTGCGCGCCTCCAGAGGGTCGCCCTTGCTGATGAGTTCCTGCGCCTTGAGCAGGTTGTCGTCCAACACGCCCAAACGCTTGCGCTGGCGGGCCACCTTGGACTTTTCTATGGCTTCCTTGAGCTTGTCGTGCAAACGCCTGAGGGTCTGGTAAAAAAGCTTTTCCTTTCCTCGCACATAGCTGAGTCCGTTAGGAAAAAGCTTCCGAATCATGGTCATGCCGTTGAGGTCCTTGATGGCTTCTTCCAGCAGGGCCTGAACCTCGAATTTCTCACGACCAAAGACCTTGCTCCCGGTCACGCCGTTCACGGCGCGCGCAAGGGACGCAAGCGTTTTCAGGTAATCGTTCTTGGCGGCATAGGCGCGGGCACGCGCTATGTCCTCACGAATGGTTTTCCCATTAACACTCATGGCAACTCCCACCCTCCCTTCACGAAGGGTCTTGAAACAAGGTAACCAAGTATACCCATTTTATCAAGAATGTAAAAGCAAGCCGCAGGATTACGGCTCTTTTACTCTGCGCGGATGTCCAAAGCGGCAAGCCGCCGGGCAAACTCCTGCTGGTGCGTTCCCGGCCAGTACACGCGGCCGCATTGCGGGCAGCGGCGAAAAACGTTGTGGTACAATATGGTCTTCGGCTCCAAAAGATGCAATATTTCAGCCTTTTCCACCGATACGGTTTCCACGTTGCAGCGCAGGCAGCGCCGGAACATTGCCGGAGCACGGCGGATACCCAAAAAGGTGGTCACCTCGGCCAGCTGTCCGTCAGGGTCACGGCTGCGCACCAGACGTCCCCAGGCGATGCAGGACCTTTTGAGCAAGGCGCGGTCCGCAGTGAGCACGAAACGGCCTTCCTCAAACGCCATCCGCGCGATGTACGGATCGTCCCAGTCCCGGTCATAGGCCGCGTCAAAACCCATGGCGCGCAAAAGCATGGCCAGCCGGGCCACGTTCTCGTCCACCACGAACCGCAGTTCGGATAACGGCTCGGGGCGCAAAAGCGTGGCACGAGTCACATCCACAGGCCATGCGGCATCCGGGACAGCGGCGTTGTCCGCAGCAATGTCCGCCGACAGAAGCTCCACAACCTTCCCGGGCAGCAGCAAATGATCGAACCCCACGGATTCATTGTCCGCCAGCACGCCGTAAATCTCTGTATGCGGAACGCCCACGGACTCCACAACGTCCTTGATTGACGCCCGCCGGCCCAATGGATAGCGTATATTTCCATCAACATGCCCCTGCCTGAGCAGGTCGACAAGTTCGCCGCGAAACACCAAACGGGCGCAACCATCATCACCGGACATCAGCCATGAACCTCTTTCTTGCTGTCATTCTCGCCTCGCTCATAGGCGTATATCTGCTGCATCTCACGGCCCGCAGGCTCAACGCCGCAGCCCTTTCCCCGGACCTGCCCCCGGAATTCGCGGACATGACCGATGCAAAAAAATATGCGCGCTCGCAGGAATACGCGCGGGCCAACATGCGCTTTCAGAACGTGTCGGAAACCGTTTCCCTGCTGCTCGTACTGGGGTTCATCCTGCTGGGCGGCTTCAACGCCCTGGATCTCGCGGTCCGTTCCTTGGGCATGGGGCCGCTGGCCACGGGTCTGGCCTTTTGCGGCGCATTGGCGCTGTTCTCTTCCATAACCGACCTGCCGCTGGACATATACCACACCTTTGTTCTGGAAAAACGCTTTGGATTCAATACCACAACTGCGGCTACCTTTGTAGCGGACAGGATCAAGGGGCTGGTTCTGGGCGCCGTGCTGGGCGGCGTGCTGCTGACCGCCATCCTATGGTTCCTGCGCGTGGCCGGACAGCAGGCATGGCTGTGGTGCTGGGGTTTTGCCGTGGCCTTTTCCCTGCTGCTGACCTACATCGGCCCCCAATGGCTGCTGCCCATTTTCAACCGATTCACCCCGCTGGAATCCGGGGAACTGCGCACGGCCATCGAACAATACGCCCACGGCCAGAACTTCGCCCTGAGCGGCATCTTCGTCATGGACGGTTCCAAGCGCAGCACCAAGGCCAACGCCTTTTTCACGGGGTTCGGCCGCACCCGGCGCATCGCCCTGTTCGACACGCTCATGAAACGGCACGACACCGATGAAATCGTGGGGGTGCTGGCCCATGAGGTGGGCCACGCAAAACTCGGGCACATCAAGAAACGGCTGTTGGCCTCCATCCTCCAGACAGGGCTGCTGTTCTATTTCATGAGCCTGTTTCTGGACAATCACGCCCTGTTCGACGCTTTCGGCATGCAGCATGTGAGCCACCACGCCGGGCTGGTATTCCTTGCCCTGCTCTACACGCCCGTATCCCTGTGCCTGTCGCTGGCGGCAAACGCCATGAGCCGCAAACACGAATTTCAGGCCGACGCCTTTGCCGCACAGACAACGGGCGATCCGCACGCGCTGGCCCGGGCCCTGAAACGGCTGTCCGTGGACAGCCTCTCCAATCTCACGCCTCATCCGCTCACGGTCTGGCTCGGCCACGGGCATCCGCCCGTGCTGCAACGCATCCGGCGGCTGGAAAGCATGGGCGCGGCGGATTCTCCCGACTGATAATGTTCTTGCACCACTTGCCGGACTCCATGGATTACGCCATACTCGGCAACGGACCGTAATATCGTATTTTCAATGCCCCGGAGGCTTGCATGGCACTGCACGAACTGGCCGGAAAACCGGCCCCGCAACGGCTGCTTACGGACATTCCCCGACTTGTTGCCGCCTATTACCTGAACGAACCCGATGCGCACGACCCGGCCCAGCAGGTCAGCTTCGGCACGTCCGGCCACCGGGGCAGTTCCATGGATTGCAGTTTCAACGAAGCCCATATCGCAGCCATTGCACAGGCCATCTGCGAGTACCGGGCAGCCAAGGGCATTGACGGCCCCCTGTTCATGGGCAAGGACACCCATGCCCTGTCCGAGCCGGCACTGTGCACGGCGCTGGAAGTCCTTGCCGCCAACGGCGTTCACACGCGCGTGCAGCAGGGAGGCGGTTTCACGCCCACCCCGGTGATTTCCCACGCCATCCTGACCTGGAACCGGGACAACGCGTCCACGGCGGACGGCGTGGTCATCACGCCATCGCACAATCCCCCGCGCGACGGCGGATTCAAGTACAATCCGCCCCACGGCGGACCAGCCGACTCCGACGTGACCGGCATCATCCAGAAACGCGCCAACCAACTGCTCGCGACCGGACTCGGTTCCGTGAAACGCATACCCCATGCACGCGCGCTCAAGGCGGACTGCGTGCAGGAACACGATTACGTGCTGCCTTACGTCCACGACCTGAAAAACGTGCTGGACATGCCCGCGATAGCCGCACAGGGGCTGAAGATCGGCGTGGACCCGCTCGGCGGGGCGGGCATCGGCTTTTGGGAACCCATTGCGGACATCTACGGTCTGGACCTGACCGTCACCAACGACCGCGTGGACCCGGCATTTTCCTTCATGTGTGTGGACAAGGACGGCAAGATCCGCATGGACTGCTCCTCGCCCCACGCCATGGCATCCCTGATCCGGCTCAAGGACGATTTCGACATTGCCTTCGGCAACGACCCGGATTACGACCGCCACGGCATCGTTACCCGCAGCTCCGGGCTGCTCAACCCCAACCATTATCTGGCCGTTGCCGTGGACTACCTGTTCCGCAGCCGCACAGGCTGGAACCAAAATGCGGCCATCGGCAAGACGCTGGTATCCAGCTCCATGATCGACCGCGTGGCACAGGGGCTGGACCGCCGCGTGCACGAGGTTCCCGTGGGCTTCAAATGGTTCGTGCAGGGATTGCTGGACGGTTCCTGTGCCTTCGGAGGCGAGGAATCAGCCGGGGCCAGCTTCACGCGCACGGACGGCACGGTCTGGACCACGGACAAGGACGGCATCATCATGGATTTGCTGGCCGCGGAAATCACGGCCCAGACAGGCCGCGACCCGGGCGAACTCTATGCCGCACTCGAGGAACGGCACGGCTCCCCGGTCTATGAACGCATGGACGCCCCGGCCACGCCCGAACAGAAGGCGGCGTTTGCCGCCCTGACCCCGGGCATGATCACGGCCGACGAACTGGCCGGTGAACCCATCACTGCGATCTTGACCAACGCGCCGGGCAATGATGCGCCCATCGGCGGGCTTAAGGTGGTCACGGAAAACGGCTGGTTTGCGGCCCGTCCCTCCGGGACCGAGGCCATCTACAAGATATATGCGGAAAGCTTCCGGGGCAAAGAGCATCTGGCACAGATTCAGGCCGAGGCAAAGGCCATCGTGAATCAGGCCTTTGAAAACGCCGGTTGATCAATCCGGAGGCCGCTGGAGGCCTTTGCGGAAACGACAAAACGAAACAAGGCCGACGCGCACGTTACGCGCCGGCCTGTGATTTTTGTTCATCCGTGTTCCCGCCGGACATCATGGACGGCCTGAAACGTCACTCCGTTATGTCGTCCCCGCTGATCTCCACCTGATGCCCGGGCCCCGCATCCATGATGACCATGTAATAGCCCGTGGGTTTTTCAAACGAGAACTCGCTGTCCTCGTTCATGGCTCCCCGCACAAGGGTCCTGTCCGAACCGTTGCGCACGAAGACCTTCACGCCCGCGGCCGAGGAACCGTCCGAGAATCCACCCTCGCATGTGACAGTGCCGTCCCCGTTGTCCGCGCATGAGCACAGGGCGGAGTGGGCAAAGGCCGCCCCGCAAAAAAGGCACATGCACAGGACAAGGGAAAGGGCCGCTGTGATCCCGCTGTTTTTCACAATACTCTCCTTATAGACAGACCGGACCGGGAACGCATGCGCCCCGGCCCGGAAAAGCATTTATTTTTTGGTGGTAAAACTCAGGGAAAAGGCGAACCAGACACGACGGGTGTCGTCAAGACGCTTTTCGTACTTGCCGATGATCAACTGCCGCCCCTTGGGACCGACCTTGACCATGACCGGGCTGGAGCCGTCAAAATCCGTCATCTCCGGATGCTCGATATGGGAATCCGAGGTTTTGGAAACACGCGCGCCCTGCCCGGGCATGGGCTTGCCCTCGAAATACAGCATCACGGGCAGTGTGTCGCCTTCCTTCAGTTTTGTCGGGTCCTTGAGGGGAACGACTTCCGTGCGCATGCCGACGGGCTTGTCCATGAACGGTTGCCAGGAGACGATTTCCTTGGACAATTTGTAGGAGCGGCCCTCGTCCAGAATGGTTCCGCAGACCTCGCGCGGCGCCGGGAAATTGCGCCAGCCGTCTTCCTCGGTGTTGTACCAATACCTGTTGTTGAAATCGACGGTGATCAGGGCGAATTCGTCGTTGAGGTGCGCAAAGGCCTCGCCCTTGTGGTATTCGGGCTCCAACGCCACCTTCCACTCATTGGGGGTGATGCCGGTCAAGGCCGTGATGCGCGAGATGGGATACGGATCCGTGGCACCGGGATGGCCGTAGAGCAACCAGACGCGATCGCCCCGTTTTTCCAGCCACATGTCGTGGGCCTGCGCCGCAGCGGACACCATGAGTACGCACAGGATGACGCCCAAGAAAACAATACGTCTGAACATGAATCCTCCATTACTGTCTAAGTGAATATGGTTTTCATTTTCAACAAGAACCGGAGGAATACCTATGTCACAAAAAAGTGTCAACATTTTACACCCTGAAACGGGGTAAATTACTCGGAAGACATGACAACAACTTGAATATGCAGGAATAATCAGAAAGCACTGCCGTCGAAGGGTTTACCCTGCGGCCCGGCCCCGGACCTTGCGGGCCTCCTCGTCCTTGCCCTGTTCCAGCAGGGCGCGCACAAGGGTTTCCCAGTATTCGTCGCGGGCCGGATTCAGGGCCGCGCTCTGCCGCGCCAGCACTTCGGCGATCTGCGGGTCTTCCCCGGTTTCCAGATACAGCCCGGCCAGCATGTGCATGGCCTGATCGTCGTTGTGATTGGCGTTGAGGGCCAGATGCAGGCATTCGCGGCACTGCTCGTGGTCGCCCAGTGCGCGATGCACCCGGGCCATGGAGCGCAGCACCAGGCGCTCGCCGCCGGGCAGGTCCTGTGCGCCGGAATACCAGCGCAGGGCTTGCTTCAGGTCCTTGTCGCGCTCGGCAAGGTTGCCCAGGCGAATCATGCTGAACACATGCTCGCTGTCCTGCTTAAGACACAACTCGTAGGCCTCGCGAGCCTTGTCCAGCCTGCCGAGCCGGTGGTTGGCCCAGCCGAGGTTGTACAGGGCCATGGCGTCCGTGGGGTCGATTTCCAGTACGGCGGAAAACTCCTGCCGGGCCTCGGCAAGCTTGCCGAGTTGCGCATAGCATATGCCCAGCGAGTTGCGCGCCAGCAGGTTGCCCGCGTCCGCCAGCAGTGCCAGCTTGTATTCTTCCACGGCGCCGTAGATGTCCCCGTCCGTGAACAGGCGGTCCGCCACAAGGTTCATGGACACGGAATCGAACACGGCCACGCACGGCTCGGGCAGCAGCGAGGCATGGTCAAGAGCCTTGCGGGAATTGTCCAGCATGTCCGTGCGCCGGAAATTGAGATACGGGTACACGGCTCCGCCGATGGCCACGGTGATGTCCAGATGCTCGGAGGCCAGTTTTTCCAGCGCGGACGCGGCCGCACGCAGCCCGGGACCGTCCACGTCCGGAACATGGAAAATCACGCCGCCCAGCCCGTATCGGCCGGCCATGGCGTTTTCGCCAAATATCTCCATACCCTGTTCACGTATGCTGCGGGCCATGGAATCCATGAAATCCTGATACGTGCCGGGGTGCTCGCCCGGTTCATCCAACAGCCTGACCAGCGCGAGGCCAAACCGCGATTCGGACTGGCGCGCCGTTTCGAAGCGGGAAATGAAATCCCTGTATGCGTAAAGCCCGGTGGCGGGTTCCTTTCGTGACATGTCGTCCGTTTCGGTTCGGGGTTCAAAGATGCTTTCGTGCTCGGCCACAAGGCGCAGGCGGTCGCCCGCACTTACAGGGAAGGCCGGGTCCCCCGCGTGCAGAAGCTCGGCAAAGGCCATCTCCTCCTGCACCTCGATGAGTACGGCCTCGCCCTTGTACAGGGTGGGATAGCGGCCGGAAAGGTGCTCGTCCTCGGTGATGGCGGCCGTGGCCAACTGCCGGGAACGGGGCGAACTGACCAGAAACCGCTGGCCCACACGCGCACGCACGTTACCGCCAAGGCTCACGGCCATGCGTTCCATGGGCAGCATTTCCAACACCTTGCCGCCCTTTTCCAGAATGTCCGCATAGGCGAATACCCGGTTGCGGCCCAGATCCTTGGCCGTGGAAACAGCGCGGCGCGCACGGCGCAGCAGCACGCGGGCCTGCTCGGCAGGGGACTTGCGGAATTGCGGACCGTCCAGAGCCTGCGGGTAGTTGGCATAGCCCACGCTGGCGGAAAAACGAATGGTGTCGCCGGTCACGTCGTCGACAAACGACAACTTGTCGATGCCTTCCCGAATGACTTCGGCCAACTGAAAGCAGGCCTTGGGCTTGGCGTCCGGCAGCAGGATGGCGAACTTGTCGTTGCCGAAACGGGCGGCGCTCACATGGTGCGGACAGACCAGATCCAGCAAACGGCCCACCTCGGCCACCATGTCGTCGCCCACAAGGTAGCCGTAGCGCTCGCAAACACGGCGAAAACGGTCAAGGTCCACAAATATGACGCCGAAGGTGCCGGAGAACGTGGGCATGTCCAGCGGCTTGGCCGAACACGTGCCCGTGTGCAGGCAATCCTGCACCTGCTCGATGGAGCGGGTCAGTTCGCTGAGAAAAAAATCGCGATTGTACAGGGAAGTCAGCGGATCAATGATAACGCGGCGCTCAAGGGCCATGCGCTCCAGCACGGCCGTGGCAAGGGCCATGATATATGTCGGACCGACCTTGGGCGCGGCAAGCTTCACTCCCCGGGCCACGAAATACCCGAGCAGACGGCCACGGAGCACCAGCGGCAGCAACAGCTCGCGGTCCTCACGCCGGTATTCGGGCTGCGCCCGCGCACCGGCTTCCTGCGGGTCCTCGTCCGTGCGGGGAAAAAACAGGCTGTATGAAGAAAAGGAAAGAAACCCGGCCAACGCGTCCTTGAGCGCATGCTCGCAATCAATGAGCTGCTGGCGCGTGAGGGTCATGCACCCATCCACGAAAGCGTCTTGTTTCGTCCTCATATCCGGGAGCTTACATGCCCCGCGGCCTTTGCACAAACAAAACTTTTGATCAGACGGAAGAGACCCCCGTTCCCTTATATCAAGACATAAAGATATAGACATTCGATCCGAAATATCATAGCTAGAAATTCCTGCGTGGCGTTACTCAGGAAAGACAATGAAACGAATAAAATACACAGAAGACCTCCAACGGCAATGCGCCGAATGGCGGGCAAAAGGCCTCAAAGTCGGCCTTGTGCCCACAATGGGCTATTTCCACGACGGCCATCTCGCGCTCATGGACCATGCGCGTTCCATGTGCGACAAACTGGTTGTGACCCTGTTCGTCAACCCTACGCAGTTCGGTCCCAACGAGGACCTGGACGCCTACCCCCACGACCTTGAGCGGGACAGCCAACTGGCCTGGGACCATGGAGCGGACCTGCTCTTTGCCCCTGCTCCCGAGGCCATGTATGCCCCGGACCATGCCACATGGGTCGAGGTGCCCGAACTGGCGCAGAACCTGTGCGGCGAATCCCGGCCCACGCACTTTCGCGGCGTGTGCACCGTGGTCATGAAGCTGTTCATGCTCACCCTGCCGCACGTGGCCGTTTTCGGCCAAAAGGACTGGCAGCAACTGGCCATCCTCAAACGCATGGTGCGCGACCTGAACATCCCTGTGGACATTCAGGGACACCCCATCGTGCGGGAAAAGGACGGGCTGGCCCTGAGCTCACGCAACGCCTACCTCACACCGGAGGAACGCGAGCACGCACCGTTCATCCGCAAGGCCTTGCTCGAAGCACGGAAACTGGCGCAGCAGGGCGAAACCGACGCTTTGGTCATCAAGGACTTCATCCGCCAACGCCTCGGGCAGACCATGCCCATGGCCGAGCCGGATTACATAGAAATGGTTGACCCGAACAGCATACAGCCCATAATGGCCGTTGCGGATTCGGCGCTGATTGCCGTGGCCGTCCGTCTGGGCAAGGCCCGGCTCATAGACAACATTCTCATCAAGGTAGATTGAAGTGGCCAAACGATGCTTCCTGAGCGCCAAGATTCATGGCGCCACCATCACCTGCGCCAAGCTGGAATACCATGGGAGCCTTTCCATCGATACCCGGCTCATGGACGAAGTGGGCATTCTGCCCTTCGAGCAGGTGGACGTATACAATATCGACAACGGCGAACGCCTGACGACGTACGCCATTCCGGGAACCGAAGGCGAAATATGCCTCAACGGCGCGGCCGCCCACAAGGGCAAGATCGGCCAGCGCATCATCATCGCCACCTATGCGTGGATCGATGAAGACGAGGACACCGCCGCCCGGCGACCCAAGGTGGTCATTGCGGACAAGGACAACAAGGTCGAGACCGTCATCGACTATGCCGACAGCCTGGGCCTCTAGGACTGCGGACCGATTCAACCCAAAGGACACAGGAGAAACACACCATGCTTTTCCCCAAGGGCAAGTACCTCTTCACCTCGGAATCCGTTACCGAAGGACACCCGGACAAGGTCGCCGACCAGATTTCCGACGCCATTCTCGACGCCATCATGGCACAGGACCCGGAGTGCCGCGTTGCCTGCGAAACCCTGGTCACCACGGGCATGGCCTTCATCGCCGGTGAAATTTCCACCAACGCCTACGCCCATTTCCCGGACATCGTCCGCGAAACCATCAAGGACATCGGCTACAACAGCTCGGACACCATGGGCTTCGACTGGCAAACCTGCGCGGTCATCTCTTCGGTGGACAAGCAGTCCGCGGACATCGCACAGGGCGTGGACCGCACCAAGCCCGAAGAACAGGGCGCGGGCGACCAGGGCATGATGTTCGGTTTCGCCACCAAGGAAACCCCGACCCTGATGCCCACCCCCATCTACTACGCACACAAGCTTTCCAGCCGCCTGACCCAGGTGCGCAAGGAAGGCGTGCTCGACTTTTTGCGCCCGGACGGCAAGACTCAGGTATGCGTGGAATTCGTGGATGGCAAGCCCGTGCGCATCGACAACGTGGTGGTCTCCTCCCAGCATGCGGAAAGCATCAGCCAGGGCGACCTTGAAGACGCCATCATGGAAGAGGTCGTCAAAAAAAGCCTGCCCGCAGAACTGATCGACGAAAATCTCAAGGCCTACATCAACCCCACCGGACGCTTCGTAGTGGGCGGTCCCGTGGGCGACTGCGGCCTGACCGGACGCAAGATCATCAACGACACCTACGGCGGCGCGGGCGCGCACGGTGGCGGCGCGTTCTCGGGCAAGGACCCCTCCAAGGTGGACCGCTCCGGCGCATACATGGCGCGTTACGTGGCCAAGAACGTGGTGGCCTCCGGCCTTGCCGACGAATGCGAAGTGCAGATCGCCTACGCCATCGGCGTTGCCGAACCCGTCTCCGTTGTGGTCAGCTCCCGCGGCACCGGACAGGTCTCGGACGAACAGCTCACCAAGGCCGTGACCGAGGTCTTTGACCTTCGCCCCTACTACATCATCGACCGCCTGAAGCTCAAAAGGCCCATCTACCGCAAGTCCACCAACTACGGCCACTTCGGCCGCGAGCTTCCCGAATTCCAGTGGGAACAGACCGACGCGGTGGACGACCTGCGCACGGCCTGCAAAATCTAGCTCGAAACGAACAGAACAAAAACACAGGGGCGGCATCCGAAAGGATGCCGCCCCTGACTGTTTTTACGCAGGCTGTCGAGAAAGGTTCGGAGGCAAGGCGAAAGAAAAAAGCCGGGCCGACGCGTACCTCACGTACGCGAGGATCGGATATTTTCGCATCAACGCAGCAACCGGGCTTTTATCGACAGCCTGAAACGGCATCCGAAAGGATGCCGCCCCTGATTGTTTTTTACGCAGGCTGTCGAGAAAAGTTCGGAGGCAAGGCGAAAGAAAAAAGCCAGGCCGAAACTGGTCCAACCAAAAAATCAATCATCCCCTGCAATTACCACTGCCCCCCATTGGCAATACGGCCAACGCCTTTGACCAGCAAAGCAACACGCCCCGCCAACAATTCCCGCACGTTAGATGCCGAAATATACCGCAACAGTTCTCAATGTTTGCAATTCATTTGCACACATTGATTGTGATTATTGATTTCAATATCATTCGCTTCGATTTTGTTTGTGCCCAAACAGTTTACAAAAGAAGGAGTTCACCAACCATGCGTCACGTTCCATCATTGGTGGTAGCGTTGCTGCTTTGCACCCTGCTGGCGGTCCCGGCATTTGCCGACGGCCCCATAATGGGCAAAGGAGCGCAATCCGGGGTCGCTGCCAAGGCCCTGCCCAACAAGAAAGCCCCCAAGCCGGTCGGCCCGGTCAACATGTCCACCGGCACGGTCTTTCCCAAGGGCAAGCTCGCCACCAGCCTCAAATACATCTATTTCGACAAGAACGACCTCTATGACGGAGGAACCACCAAGGGCGGCACCTACAACGGCAAATACGACCGTTGGCAGCACACCCTGAAGATGGGCATCCGCTACGGCCTGTTCGACGATTTCGACATCCGGGCCATGATCCCCTTTCACTTCAAGGGCGTGAAACGCCGCGCACGCGCCGGCACTCCCAACGAGACCACGCGCACGGACTACAACGAAGGTCTGGGCGACATCGTGCTCATGGGACGCTACGGGCTGCTGACCCAGCGCAAGGGCGATCCTTTCTCCCTGTCCGTGGGCGCGGGCCTGAAGCTGCCCACCGGCAATTCGGACCTGCAGAACGAACCGCCCTTCAACGCCAAATGCGATTACATGGGACCGGGATTCCAGCTCGGCACCGGTTCGTGGGACCCCAAATTCGAAGTGGGCGCCACCTACATGTTCGGCCAGTCCCGTCTGGACGCGCACTGCATGCTGACCCTGCCCACCGAGGGTGACCACGAAATGCGCAAGGGCGACAACTTCAAGTACAACGTCGGATACGGCTATGCGCTGAACCGCCTCATCGACCTCGAGATGGAACTCAACGGCGTCATTGCGGACAAAAACCGCGCCGGAGGAGCGGTCGTGGACAACACGGGCGGCCACACCCTGTACCTGACCCCGGGCGTACACTTCAAGATCCGCAAGGGTCTCAACGTGGGATTGGCCACGCCCATCGTCATCTACCGCGACCTGAACGCCGATCCGGACACCAACAAATACTCCATAGGCGAAGACATGCGCGTGGTCTTCAAGATCGGCGCAAGCTTCTAAACAACATCAGGAGAAAGCCATGTATAACCGTACCAAGAAAATCAGCACGAACCTGACCACACTGGTCCTGACCCTCGTGTTCGTCATGGGCCTTGCGGCCATTTGCCAGGCGGCACCCAAGCCCAAACCCAAAATGATCAAGGCCGTCATGCTCGGCGACCGACTCGTGGACGTCGCCTACAATCTGGGCGTGCTGCCCGAATACATGTCCGTGCGCGGCTCCATGTGGCCCATGGCCGGAAAAATCAAGGCCGCCACGCAGATCGTGGGCTGCCCCAAGTGCGTGGTCAGCAAACGCCCCCACACCATCCCCGATCTGGTCATGAAACAGGGCATCAAACGCGTGATCATCGAAAAGTCCGCCAACTTCTGCCTGTACATGCCCTCGGCCAATCCCGTGAAGGTTGTCCCCCTGCTCAAGGACACGGACGCCACCATCGAATACGTGGACTTTTCCAAGGGCGTGGTCCCGGCCATCCGCCAGCTTGCCAAGCTGCTGAACGTGGAAGAAAAGGGCGAAAAGCTCATCGCCTCCTACCAGAAGGCGTACAAGGCCGTTGAAAGCGGCCTGCCCGAGCAGGGGCTGGGCAAAAAAGTCGTGATCCTCAACGGCGTGTACAGCAAGGCCACGGGCAAAACCTTCCTGAGCGTTGAAGCGCCCGGCGGCTATGCGGACCAATACATGCTCGCCCCTCTGGGCTGCACCAACGCGGGCGCAGCCTTTGCCCCGCCGAGTGGAGCCGTTTCCCGCGGCATGTACCGCGTGCGCACCCTCAAGGCCCTCACCGAGGCCAAGCCGGACGTCATCGTCGTCACGGGCGCGGCATGGGCCGTGCAGGTCGCCCTGCAGAAACAAATCGAGAAGAATCCGGCCCTGCTTTCCGTTCCGGCATTGAAAACAGGCGCCGTGTTCACCCTGCCCCGCTACATCGACGGCAGCGTTGTGGAATATCCGTGCATCTTCAACCAGTGGAAGGCCGCACTGAGCAACTAGCCGACCCACAGAACCGGGCTGCGGTCCATACCGCGGCCCGGTTCATGAACAAAAACGTCGTACAGCGTATATATCACCACATGCGAACCATGGACGACATGCGTGCAGAATTCAGCCTTCTGGGCAAGCTGCTCGACAAATACACGAGAATCGAAAAACAGCCGCAGGATTTCGGCGTGGGGTTTACCATACACCCTACGGAAATACACACGGTGGCGACCCTGTGGGCGGCAGGCGAAATGAGCATTTCCGAGCTGGCCAAGGATGCAGCCGTGACCCGGGGCGCCATGTCGCAAATGATCGCCAAGCTGGAAAAAAAGGGGCTTGTCTACAAACGCACGGCACCGGACAACCAGTCCAAGACGCTGGTCGGCCCCACCGAACTGGGCAAGCAGGCTCAGGAAGGGCACGCCCGCTTTCATGCACAGCGCGACAAGGAATTCCTGCAATACATGGCCAAGCTCCCGGATGACGAATACAAAACCATACGGGAATTTCTGGTGACCATGAACAAATGGATGGACACCTACCAACGATAATTTTTTTTTACGCAAAGCGTATAGCAGCTAAACACAAAAAAGGAGCAATATCATGCCGTTCCCGCAACCAACAACATCCTTTTCCCCGGTGGAAAACATTCTTTGCGAATCGGTCAACGCACAGGCCATTCTCCACGCCGCGCGCCTGAACATCTTCGACCACCTTGAAGAACGCCCAATGGACACGGACGCCCTTGCCCAAAAGACCGGACTGGCCGCAAAGCCGCTGGAGGCCCTGCTGGACATGTTGGCCGGCCGGGGATTGCTGTCCAAAAACGACGCCACATACGCAAACACGCCCATGACCAGCGAATATCTTGTGAATACGTCGCCCCTGTATCAGGGCAAGGCCATGGAGTTGAACGAACGGTTCTACGCTCTGGTGCGGGACTCCATGCCCGAAGTGCTTTCGGGCCAAAGCATGGAGCGGGCGGAAACCGACAAGAGCTGGAGCACGCCGGAAACAATGGACGGCACCCTGCAGCATGCGCTCAACGGCCAGTTGCAGATGGCCGTGGATTTCATTGCCGAAATGCCCGAATTCCCGTCCATGCGCGCCATGGCCGACATCGGCGGCAATCACGGCCATTATTCCATGGAGTTGCTGCACCGCAACCCGAAGCTGCAGAGCACCCTGTTCGATCTGGAACACGTTCTGGAAGCGGCCGCAAAGCGCTGCAGGGCCAATGGCTACGGTGACAGGGTGACCTGCCTTCCCCTGGACATCCGCACGGACAGCCTGCCGGACAAGGCGTTCGACATGGTTTTCACCTCCCACGTGCTCTACGCCTGCACACCGGAACTCGATGCTGTTTTCAAGAATATCCACGCATCGCTCAAGCCCGGAGGCTGCGTCGTCTCCCACCACTTCACACAGGAAGGCGGCGCTTCCCGCCTGTACCGGGACACCACGGAATTCATCGCCCGGCTGGCCGGGTACGAAACCCACCACCTTTCACGCAACCGGCTGGAATCCTCACTGCGCAAGGCTGGCTTCAATGAGTTCGAGCAAACATATACCGGTTGTGACAAAAACACCCTGCTGCTGGTGGCACGCCGGGATTGATCCCTCCTGATAAAAAGGGCGGAGGGGAAATCTGCCTCCGCCCTTTCCTGTTCCACATTGACAAGAGCGGGGACCGGCCATACCGTTTGGCCCATGCAATCAATGGAATCCATGCAAGCCGCGTTTTCCGCCCTGAACCGGGCCATGCAGACCCACACCCGGGTCAGTACCATGTCCTTCGACTTCGGGGTGGGCCGACCGCTGTCCCCGGACGAAATTCACGCCATCGCCGCCGTGGACGCCGAACGCGGTTCCACGATCGCAGAAATGGCCGAAGCCCTCGGAAAAACCGGCCAGGAAACCGGTCCGCTGGCCGACCAACTCTGCAACGACGGATTGTTGGAAAAGAAAGAGGGCGGTTACCGGCTCACCGAACAGGGACTGCGCGCGCAGGAAAACCATCTGGGATTCCACATCGAGCGCGACAAGCACTTTCTGGCCTACATCGCCTCGCTGGACGAGGACGCCTTTGCCCAATTCAGCGAAACCTGCCGCCAGATGGAACAGTGGATGGATTCCTATCTCATCAGCTAGGATTGTCCGGTTCGCTCCCGTGGGAAATGTCCGCACACAGGATCAGGTCGCGCCCCATCTTCCGATGATGAAACACGTGGGAAATGGTGATGCAGCGATTGCCCGAGGCCAATGAGATGTACGGGGTCGTGGTGAATTTCTCCAGTCCGGCACGCAGGGGCAGATAGTATTCCTTGAGGGAATGGTCCGTACCCTGCTCGGCGGGTTCGTAAAGCAGCCGCTTGCTTTTCCTGAGCTTCAGGGGATTGCAGATGGTACGGGAAATCTGGATGCCCCGCATGTCCAGCACATACAGGCATTCGATGCGCGGATGCGCCTCCAGATACCGGATCAGATCATGATCCAGCCCTCCCTCTCCTGCCGCCAACTCCATGCCCAGCGTGAGCATGAGCGCATCATACTGCGACAAACGATGTTTATCCCTGTTGATGCGCTCGGTGGCCCGCTCCTTGAACAGGGCGGCAAGGCCCTCCACACGTTTCTCTATGTCCGGAAAATCCTGGGCAGGGTCACCGGGACGGGCAAAATAGTACCCCTGAAAAACATCCACGCCGTTTTCCAGCAGGCACAGGGCCTCGTCCTGCGTTTCCACGCCTTCGGCCACCACAAGCGCACCAATGCGTCCGGCCAGCTGCACAAAACTCTTGGCCACTTCCAGCTTGTGAAAATGCCGGTCAATGCCCGCCACCAGCGAGCGGTCCATCTTGAGCACGTCCGGCTTGATCATGGGAATGCGGTCCAGATTCGAATACCCCGCACCCACGTCGTCCAGCGCGATGAGAAAATTCTTGTTCCGGTAGAACTCCACGAAATCCAAAAGCACGTCCATGTCCGCGGCCTTGGACTCGATAATTTCAATGATCACGTTGCTGGGCGATATGCCCAATCGTTTGACAGCCTTGAGCAGGCACCCCGAACCGCGGGTGTGACAGGTCAGGCAGGACACGTCCATATTCAGGGAAAGCATCATGGAACGGTTGCCGCCGTGCAGGCAGGCAAAGGACTGCAGGGCCTTGTTGCGACAAGCCCGGTCCAGCTCCAGCCGTGCATGAACGTCCGGAGCCATGGCAAACAGGGTTTGCGGCGATATGGACTGACCGCTTTGCGGGTCTGTGCAGCGGGTCAGGGCCTCGTAGGCGAAGACCGCTTTGCGCTTGAGAGAGACTATGGGCTGAAAAACCGTATGCAACCTATCCTGGTGCAGCAGTTCATCGAGAGGTGTGGGAGGTTGCATGAGGCTCTCCGATCTGGTGGCTTGTCAGGAAAGCCGGGGCGGCCATGGCCGCCCCGGCCCTTGAGATCATATGTGATCGCACTTCCCTGATGAATGCGGACTAGAGGATTCCGTCCTCTCCGGTCCTGATGCGCATGGCCTTTGCCAGTTCCACGACGAAGATCACGCCGTCGCCTTCCTTGCCGGTCTTGCCTGCGCTGTTGATGGCTTCGATGCAGGGATCGAGGAAGGTGTCGTTGACCGCGATCTCGAGCCTGATCTTCTTGAGCAGGTTCACCTCGATCTCGACGCCGCGGTAGGTTTCCGTGAACCCCTTCTGGCGTCCCGAGCCGAGCACGTTGGTCACGGACAGGGAGTAGATCTCCTTGGCGTACAGTGCCTGCTTCACGTCGTTGAGCTTTTCGGGCCTGATATATGCTATTACGAGCTTCATGGCGTAGTATCCTCCTTGGATGTACGGTTGTTTTGCTTACTCGGTGGTGAAGAGCTGGAACCCGTTGTAGGACTCGGAGCCGTGCTCGGCGATGTCCAGACCCTTGAGTTCCTCTTCCTTGGAGACGCGCAGACCGAACAGGGCCTTGAGCACCGAGAACATCACGTAGCCGCCGCCGAAGCCCCAGGCCAGAAACGCACCGGCTCCGAGGAGCTGCACGCCCAGCAGGCTCGCGCCGCCGCCCATGAACAGGCCGTCGCCCACATTGAACAGACCGCAGGCGATGGTGCCCCATGCACCGCACACGCCGTGAACGGAAGAGGCGCCCACCGGGTCGTCGATCTTGAGGACCTTGTCGATGAATTCAATGGACAGAACCACCAGCACGCCGGCCACCAGACCGATGATGATGGAAGAACCGGGGGTGACCGTGGCACAGGGGGCGGTGATGCCCACCAGACCGGCCAGCGCGCCGTTCATGGTCATGGAGATGTCCGACTTGCCGTAACGCAGTCTGGAGAAGGTCATGGCGGCAACCGTACCGGCAGCGGCGGACAGGGAGGTGTTCATGGCGATAAGACCGATGGTGTTGTCCGCAGTGGTGGTGGAACCGGGGTTGAATCCGAACCAGCCGAACCAGAGGATGAACACGCCCAGACCGGCCAGCGGGATGTTGTGACCCGGAATGGCCTTGGCCTTGCCGTCCTCGGTGTACTTGCCCACGCGCGGGCCGAGCACCATGGCGCCAGCCAGGGCCAGCCAGCCGCCCAGAGAATGGACCACGCTGGAGCCTGCGAAATCACAGAATCCGAGAGCCTCCAACCAGCCTGCGCCGTCATCGCCCAACCACAGGCTGCCCCAGGCCCAGTGGCCGGAAACCGGATAGATGAAGCCGGTGACGATCAGGGACACCAGAACGTAGTTGGAAAATTTGGTGCGCTCGGCCATGCCGCCGGAAACGATGGTGGCGGCGGTGGCGGCGAATACGCTCTGGAAGAACCAGAAGGTGTAGGTCCAGGGCAGGTCGCCATCGGCAACCCCGGCCAGCGAGAAGCCGGATGTTCCGATGAACCCGCCCATGTCCGAGCCGAACATCAGCGCAAAACCGAACAGGAAAAAGATGATGGAACCCGCTGCAAAGTCCAGGAAGTTCTTCATCATGATGTTGCCCGCACTTTTTGCGCGGGTGAATCCGGCCTCAACGCAGCCAAAACCGGCCTGCATGAACATGACCAGAATGGCCGCCAGCAGGGTCCAGAGAATGTTGGCGTTGTCCTGAGTGAGAAACGCGACTTCGTCACCAGCTACGGCTGCGGCGGGAATTGCCCAAAGAGACAAGACCGCGAGTGACAGCAGCACCTTCTTGTGCCGGATACCGGCATGAGACAGTCCGAAAAGCATGTTTGTTTCCTCCTTGTGGAAATGCGTTGCTAACTGCCCCCCTTAAGGCAACCTCCGTGCCAAATAGATTAACCCCCTGTTATAACTGTATATAACTCTGTAAATTACATTTCGGGAAAGACGATTATCTGTACATTTTTGTCACAAAACACACGCTGCGAACAACGCTATTTACTAATTTGTAATTCTTGTGGCCGTCGAAAAAGCGTTTCCTTATTATTTTTACAAATAATGTAATATATAAATAAAAATTTTTTCCGCTTGACATTGTCCACGGAACTGCACTAGCTCTTTGGTCATGGACAAAACTTTCAGCAACAACCTCTTTTCCTACCTGTATTTTTGGTACTGGTTTACCGATGCCCGCGGGCACGGAAGGGATGCGTTGTAGCCGAAAGACAGGTACACCAAAATGAACTTCCAAGGGCCGCGGGCGTAAAGCCGGCGGCCCTTTTGTTTTATCCGAAGGCCAAAACCGGCGGTCCGGGTCCGAGGGGACACCCAAGGAGATTGAACATGCATATCGGAAAAGCCATCAGGTTGGAGCGTATCTTCAACCGCAACACAGGACGCACCATCGTGGTTCCCATGGACCATGGCGTGACTGTCGGACCCATCGACGGCATCGTGGACATGAAGGAGGCCGTGGGACGCGTTGTGGAAGGCGGCGCCAACGCCGTGATCGAACACAAGGGCCTTGTTCGCTGCGGCCACCGGGCCGAAGGCAAGGACATCGGCCTCATCGTTCATCTTTCCGCGTCCACCTGCCTCTCCCCCCTGCCCAACGCCAAAACCCTCGTGGGTTCCGTGGAAGACGCGGTCCGCCTCGGCGCGGACGCGGTCAGCATCCACTGCAACCTCGCGGACGAGGCCGAAGCCACCATGCTGCACGATTTCGGAAAAATCGCATCCAGCGCAGCCAACTGGGGCATGCCCCTGCTGGCCATGGTCTACGCCCGCGGTCCCAAAATCGAAAACGAATACGACCCTGAAGTGGTGGCGCATTGCGCCCGCGTGGGCACGGAACTGGGCGCAGACGTGGTCAAGGTCTGCTACACCGGCGACCCGGAAACCTTCTCCCACGTCACCGACGCCTGCTGCATTCCCGTGGTCATCGCCGGTGGACCCAAGCTTGACAGCACCCGGGATTTCCTGCGTATGGTTCACGATTCCATAGAAGCAGGAGGCGCTGGCCTTTCCGTAGGCCGCAACGTGTTCCAGCACAAGGACCCCACCCGGCTGGTGGAAGCGCTGAACATGGTCGTGCATCAGGATGTGGAAGTGGACGAAGCCCTCGCCCATGTCGGCGAATAAAACAAGGACCGTATCAGACATGAAACGCATCATCTTCAAGGCTGTTCCCTACGACAAGAATCTGGTCACGCTGGCACTGGAATCCGGCGTGGACGCGGTCATGGTGGAGTCCGAACACGTCAAGGGCGTTCAGGACCTCGGGCGTGTGGAGGTCATCACGCCCAAGCAGATGCCTGCCCAGCCCGTGAACGAGAAAAAGGATGAGGAAACAGCCGTACAACGCATCCAAAAGGGCGAAAACATCGTGCTGCAACAGGGCTGGGAAATCATTCCCGTGGAAAACATCCTTGCCCAGGTGGATTCGCTGGCCGTGGAAGCCGAATCACTGGACACGGCCATACTGGCAGCAGGCGTGCTGGAACGCGGGGCCGACACCATCGTGGTCCTGCCCGAAGCCGCCGCCGACCTGAAACGGATCGTCAAGGAACTCAAACTTTCGCAGGGGACCATGGAACTCGAAACCGCTGTCGTCACGGAAGTCGCCCCGGCCGGTCTCGGCCACCGCGTGTGCGTGGACACCACGAGCATGCTGAACAAGGGGCAGGGAATGCTGGTGGGCAATTCCTCGGCCTTCACCTTCCTTGTGCATGCGGAAACCGAATCCAACCCCTATGTGGCCGCCCGCCCGTTCCGCATCAACGCGGGAGCCGTGCACGCCTACTGCGCCATGCCCGGCGACAAGACCAGCTACCTCGAGGAGCTCTCCTCGGGCACTGAAGTACTCATCGTGGGTCACGACGGAGCCTCCTCGCTGGCCACGGTGGGCCGCTGCAAGGTGGAAGTCCGGCCCATGCTGCTCATCAAGGCCGAGATCAAGACCAAGGACGGCGTGCGCGAAGGACAGGTCTTCCTGCAAAACGCCGAGACCATCCGCGTGGTCACGCCCGAAGGCGAACCCGTGAGCGTGGTCAAGGTCAAGCCCGGTGACAAGCTGCTGGTCCGCACCGATCAGGCCGGACGCCATTTCGGCATGCGCATCACCGAGGAAATCAAGGAAGGCTA
Source organism: Pseudodesulfovibrio senegalensis (assembly GCF_008830225.1). NCBI lineage: Bacteria > Pseudomonadati > Thermodesulfobacteriota > Desulfovibrionia > Desulfovibrionales > Desulfovibrionaceae > Pseudodesulfovibrio > Pseudodesulfovibrio senegalensis. The sequence goes on along the minus strand of NZ_WAIE01000010.1, from coordinate 15,728 downwards.
GGCCATGTCGGACACGACCGGAAAACCGCTCGAAAGCATGCGGGCACGCATCGACAGGCTGGACAAAGAGCTTGTGGACCTGCTCAACGCCCGCGCACAGGTCAGCCTCGAGGTGGGCCGCCACAAGGCCGAAAACAACGCGCCCATCTACATGCCCTTTCGCGAACGCGAGGTCATGAACAAGATAGCCCACGGCAACCCCGGCCCCCTGCCGGAAAAGCACCTGCGCGCCATCTACAAGGAGATCATGTCCTCCTCGCGCAGGCTGCAACGCCCGGAACGCACGGTCTACCTCGGGCCCGAGGGCACGTTCTCCTATTTTGCGGCCCTGGCCCACATGGGCCATTCCCAATACCTGACCCCCAAGGCCAATTTCGAGGAAATTTTCCGGGCCGTGGCCGACGAGGGCGCGGAACTGGGCGTGATCCCGCTGGAAAATTCCCTTGAAGGCACCGTGGGACAGGTGGCGGACCTGTTCATGAAATACCCGGTCTACATTCAGGGCGAAATCTACAACCGCATCAGCCATTGCCTCATGAGCAAATCAGGCGACATGGCCTCGGTAAAAAGCGTGCTTTCGCATCCGCAGCCGCTTGAGCAATGCCGCGAATGGCTGGATGCCAACCTGCCGGGCATCCCGCGCAGGACCACGGATTCCACCGCGGCCGCAGCCGAAACCGCGAGTGATGACGACACCGTGGCCATCGTGGGCAATGAGCGGCTGGCGGAAATGTACGGGCTGAACCTGCTGGGCCAGCGCATCGAGGACCACCCGGACAACTGGACGCGCTTTCTGGTCATCGCGCCCTCGCCCTGCCGCGAGGACGAACGCGACAAGACCTCGCTTTTGTTCACCATACCGGACAGCCCGGGCGCACTGGCCAGAATCCTGAACACGCTGGCCGGAAGCGGCATCAACATGACCAAGCTGGAATCGCGCCCGGTACGCGGCGAAAAATGGAAATACGTCTTTTTCACGGACCTCGAGTGCGACCTCACTAAGGCGGAATACGAATCAATGTTGAACACGCTGCGCGAGCAGTGCCACACCCTGCGCGTTCTGGGAACCTACCCCTCGGCACGCACGGACGGCGGAGAACAATAGCATGACACCCAGCAATCCCAACGGCATCATCACGGTTCAGGCGCCCGCTTCCAAGTCCCTTTCCCACCGGACCCTCATCGCGGGTTCGCTGGCAAACGGCCAGTCCATCATCACCGGGCTTCTGGATTCGGACGACATCAAGCGCACCATGGACTGCCTGAGCGCATGCGGTGCGAGCTTCTCGGATACCGAAGGCGGAGCCGTGCGCGTGCAGGGCATGGAAGACGGCCCACGCGGCGGCAACCACGACGGACGCAACCGCGCCGACGAGCCGCACGAACTCTTCGTGCACGAATCCGGCACCACCTGCCGACTCATGACCGCGGTGGCAGCGGCTGGCAAGGGAACATTCCGCGTGCACGGCGCCCCGCGCATGCACGAACGCCCCATGAAGGAATTGGTGGAAGCACTTTCGCGCCTCGGCGTGCGCTTCACTTTCGAGGAACAAGAGGGCCACCTGCCTTTTGTCATGGAAACCAAGGGCTACCGCAAAAAGACCGTGGACATCACACTCGAGGAATCGAGCCAGTACCTTTCCGGTCTGCTGCTGGGCGCGCCGCTTTCCGAAAAACCCGTGCTGATAACGGTTTCCGGCAAAAAGGCCGTGAGTTGGCCCTATGTGGCGCTCACGCTCCAGATCATGGAAGACTTCAAGGCCGCATTTGCCGTGGAAATCCTCAAGGACGGACGCTGGACCGAAGTGCCGTGGCGCTCCATCCGGCAGGTGGAACCCGGCGCCCTGCGCTTTCATGTGGAAGCGTCCGGTTTTGAGGCCGCCAACTACCGCGTGGAAGGCGACTGGAGCAACTCTTCCTACTTCCTTGCGGCCGGAGCCATCGGCAAGCATCCGGTCAAGGTGCTGGGCATCGGCCCGGATTCGCATCAGGGCGACCATGCCATCATCGACATTCTGGCCCAGATGGGGGCTGGCCTGAACGTGACCCCGGACAAGGGCATCACCATCTACCCGCGCAAGCTCAGGGGCATCAACGTGGACATGAGCAAATGCCCGGACCTCGTGCCCACGGTAGCCGTGGTGGCGGCCCATGCGGTCAGCCCCACCACAATCCACAATGTGGCGCACCTGCGCATCAAGGAATGCGACCGGCTGCAGGCCTGCGCAGAGCAGATAGCCAAGACCGGCTGCAAGGTGGAGCAGTTCGATGACGGCATGACCATCACGCCCGCGCCGCTGGCATCCGGCACGGCCATCGACTTTGAAACATACGGGGACCACCGCATCGCCATGAGCATGTCCCTGTTCGAACTTTCGGGCATCAGCCCCAACCTCGACAACCCCGCCTGCGTGGGCAAATCCTTTCCCCAATTCTTTGAAGAATGGGAAAAGGTAGTGGAAGGTCAGTAGCATGGAACCCCAATTCCGGCACATGTCCATAGTGGGCGCACAAGGCCAGATGGGCAGCCTGTTCTCGAAACGCTTTCGGGAACTGGGCTGCTTCGTGGCCGAGCTGGACCAGCCGCTTGAGCAGGAGGCCATCGAACGGGCCCTGAGCAAAAGCGACCTCGTGCTGCTCTGCGTTCCGGTCACGGCCATGGCCGATGTGCTGGACAAAATCATGCCCCACATGGACGAACAGGCCGTGCTCGCGGACGTTGGCTCGGTCAAGGAATTGCCCCTGCGCGCCATGCTCAAGGCGCACGCCGGTCCGGTGGTGGGAACCCACCCCCTGTTCGGCCCGGTCATTCCCGAAGGCTTCGCACCCCGGGTGGCCGTTGTTCCGGGCAGGGAGAAACACGCACGACAAGCCGACCAGGTGGCCACCCTGTTCCATGAGGCCGGATTCGATCCGTTCATGACCACGGCCGCGGAACACGACAAGGCCATGGCCTTCATACAGGGGCTCAACTTCACCACCACGGCTGCCTACCTCGCCGCCGCAGGACGGTGCCCGGGCATCGAAAACTACGTGACGCCCTCGTTCAACCGCAGGCTGGACGCCGCCCGCAAGATGTTCACCAAGGACAGCGAACTCTTCGGCACCATTGCGGACGCCAACCCCTACCTGCAGGAAACCGCACGCCAGTTCATGACCCTGTTCAGCCTTGCCGCCGGCGGCGAGCTGGATCTTCTGGCATCTCTGGCACAGTGGTGGTGGCGCAACGAAAACCCACGGGAGGATTGCGTCTGAGCCACGGCAGAAACCAATGAAAGCCAGGCCGCACTCCTCCGGGAGGCGGCCTTTTTTTTACAACAAAACGGAGGAACAATGGACCCCATTCATCTGAAACAATACGGGAAATGGCTCCCGGCAGACGTGCAGACACCCATCAGCCTGTACCTCGGGCTCGTGGGCGACCGCCCCGGCATCCTGCTGGAATCCGCGGAAGTGGACGGACGGCTCGGCCGCTACAGCCTCATTGCCTGGGATTTCCGCCTGACCCTGCACCCGGTGGACGGCAAGCTGGCCGTGGATGTTTGCGACGAGCGGCTGGAACCGCTCAAGGCGCTGGACGGCATGGGCTATCTGGAAGGGTTGCGCCGCGCTTCCCGGCTCATCAACGTGGAGCAGGAGGCCGACCACGGGCGCGACGGCCTGCCCGGACTCACGCGCGGGCTGTACGGCTATTTCGGCTACGGCACGGGCGGCATGTTCGAGCCCAAGTTGGCCCAGGCTCTGCCGCCGGAACAGGCCGAAGCCTGCATGGCCCTGCCCGGACAGATCGTGCTTTTCGACCACCTGCGCCACTCCTGCTGCTACCTGAGCCTTGACAAGGAAGCCACCCCCCGCCCGGCCGCCACGGAATGGGGCATGGATCTTGCCGCGCCCGAGGCAGGACAGCCCAGCGTGGACCCCGGCAAGGAGGAATACATGCGCGGCGTGGAAAAGGCCAAGGAGCTCATTGCCGAGGGCGAATGCATCCAGGTGGTGCTGTCCACCCGCTTCTCGGTGCCGGTTCCCGACGATCCGTTCCGCATCTACCGCAGGCTCCGGCAGGCCAACCCCTCGCCGTTCATGTTCTTCATGCGCTTTCCCAAGTCCGTGCAGTCCGGCACCGTGCTGCTCGGTTCCTCGCCGGAGATGATGGTGCGCTGCGACAAGGGCGCGCTGGAAGTGCGGCCCATCGCAGGGACCCGCCCGCGTGGCCACAATGAAAAGGAAGACCTCGAACTGGAAAAGGAACTGCTGGCCGATCCCAAGGAACGGGCCGAGCACGTCATGCTGGTGGACCTCGGGCGCAACGACCTTGGCCGCATTTCCAAACCCGGCACCGTGGAAGTGCGCAAATTCATGAACGTGGAACGTTTCTCCCACGTCATGCACCTGACCTCCTATGTGGAAGGCGAACTCAAGGACGACATGGACGCCATCGACGTGTTGCAGTCCACGTTCCCGGCCGGCACGCTCTCGGGCGCTCCCAAGGTGCGGGCCATGGAGATCATCGCGGAGCTGGAACAGCGCGACCGCGGACCCTACGGCGGCTGCATCGGCTGGATGGGGCTGGGCAAGGACGCGGTCAGTCTGGACACGGGCATCACCATCCGCAGCATGTGGATCCGCAACGGCCAGTGCAACTGGCAGGCCGGGGCCGGGATCGTCTATGACTCGGACCCGGAAAAGGAATGGCAGGAATGCAACAACAAGGCCCGGGTGCTGCTCGAGGTCATAACCGGCAAGGGAGCAGGCGATGTTTTTACTCATAGATAATTACGACTCGTTCACCTTCAATCTGGTGCAGGCGTTCCAGCAGTTGGGCGCGGACCCGGTGGTGGTGCGCAACGACAAGTCCGAGCTGCTGGAACTGGCGGGCAACGGCAAACTGGAGCGGGTGTGCATCTCCCCCGGCCCCAGCACCCCGCACAATGCGGGCTACTGTCTTGAATTCCTGTCCCTGTTGCCGCCGGTGGTTCCGGTCATGGGCGTGTGCCTCGGCCACCAGTGCCTTGGCGCGTTTGCCGGAGCCACCGTGAACCGCAACCACCGCATCATGCACGGCAAGACCTCCAAGATATTCCACAACGGCGAAGGCCTGTTCAAGGACATTGCCGACGGCATGGAGGTCTGCCGCTACCACTCGCTGACCGTGCGCGCCGAAGAAGCCGCGGACAAGCTGGAAATCACGGCCACGGCAGACCGCGACGAGGTCATGGGCCTGCGCTACAAGGACCGGCCGTGGCACGGCGTGCAGTTCCACCCGGAATCGATCCTCACGCCCAAGGGACCGCAACTGCTCGACAACTTCCTGAAAATGTCCGCATAAAGGAGAAGGATATGACCATTACGGAAATACTGGAACAGCTGGCAAAGGGCGAAGCCCTTTCGGACCGGCAGGCCGACATGGCCTTCGGCATGCTCATGGACGGCGAACTGGACTCGGCAGCGGCCGGAGCCTTTCTCATGGGCTTGCGCGCCAAGGGCGAGGACTCCACGGATCTGGCCTCGGGCGTGCGCGCGGGCCTGAACCATGCGCGGACCATTCCCGGGTACACGGACGGCAGCGCGGGCGTGCCGGTCATCGACACCTGCGGCACGGGCGGCGACGGCTCCCTGAGCTTCAACTGCTCCACGGCCGTGGCCCTGTTCCTTGCGGACATGGGCCACAAGGTGGCCAAGCACGGCAACCGCTCGGTATCCTCGTCCTGCGGCAGCGCGGACGTGCTCGAGGAGCTGGGCGTACCCCTGATGCAGGCCCCCGAGGACGCGGCCAAGTCGCTGAATGAAAACAACTTCGCCTTCCTGTTCGCGCCCAACTACCACCCGGCCTTCAAATACGTCATGCCCGTACGGCAGGCGCTGGGCATCCGCACCCTGTTCAACCTCATGGGCCCCCTGCTCAACCCGGCGCGTCCCAGCCACCAGCTGCTGGGCGTGGGTGATCCCTCCAAGCTCCAGATCATGGGCGAAACCCTGCTGCTCACCGGCGTGGACCGTGCCATGGTCATTGCCGGGGCGGGCGGATTCGACGAAGTGACCACCTTCGGCCCGGCGCGCGGCTACCTGCTGCACGACGGCATCATGGAAAAAACCACGGTCAACCCGGACCGGCTCGGATTCCCGGCCTACTCGCCGGACGACGTGCGCGTGCGGGACAAGGATCACGCCGTGGCGGTTATGCGCGACATCCTCGACGGCACGGGCCCGCAGGCCATGATGGACATGGTGGCCGTGAACCTGGCGGTCTGCCTGCACCTGCTGGAACAGGAACCGTTGCGCGAATGCGCAGACAAAGCCCGGGACGCTGTCAGTCAGGGACTGACAAAGGGGTTGCCCCATGCTGGATAAGTTCCGCATCGCCAAGCAGGAGGAAATCGAAGTCCTGCGCAAGGAATTCATGGAAGGACGCATTCCCGCAATGTACGAGGGAACCAGACCGGGCTTTGCCGAGGCCATCCGGGCCAAGGGACCGGGCGCGGTCATCGCGGAGTTCAAGCCCGCCTCGCCCTCCAAAGGGGTGCTGCGTGAACACGCCAACCCGCTGGACTTTGTGGAGGCATACGCGAACAACGGCGCGGCAGCCATGAGCGTGCTCACGGAGCCGCAGTACTTCAAGGGCCACCCCGACTACCTGTTCATGTGCGCGGACCGGGGCCTGCCGCTTTTGCGCAAGGACTTCATCGTGGACCCGCTGCAGGTGGCCATGACCGCGTCCAGTCCGGCATCGGCCGTGCTGCTCATCGCGCGCATGTTCGGCTCCAGCCACGAGTTGCGTGAAATGGTGCAGTTGGCCGAGGCCGCAGGACTGGAACCCGTGACCGAAGTGTTTGACGAGGCCGACCTTGATTCCGCGCGGGAAGCCGGGGCCAGCATCATTCAGGTCAACAACCGCGACCTGAACACCCTGACCACCACGCTGGACATTTCGCGCAGGCTCATGGACAAACAGGATGGAGAGCTGTGGATCAGCGCCAGCGGCGTGGACAGCCGCGAGCAGATCGAGGAAATGGCCGGGCTGGGCTTTGACGCCGTGCTCATCGGCACCAGCCTGATGCTGGCCGACGATCCGGGCGCCATGCTGGCCCGACTCACCGGAGTGGACGCATGACCAAGGTCAAGATATGCGGACTTACCCGCGAGCAGGACGTGCGCCTGTGCTGCGAATCCGGCGTGGACTTCATGGGCTTCATCTTCCATGAACCCAGCCCGCGCAACGTGGACCCGAAATTCGCGGCCCGCGCGCACTGCCCCACCGCCGCCAAGGTAGGCGTATTCGTGCGCCAGACTCCCGCACAAATCCGGGAGATCATGGACCGCTGCAACCTCGACTATGCCCAGCTGCACGGAGACCAGACTCCCGACGACTGCCGCGAGGTGGGTTCGGGCCGGGTCATCAAGGCTCTCTGGCCCGAGCGGTGCGGCTCGCCCCAGGCCCTGCAACAGGAAATCGACCGCTTTGCCGGAGCCTGCGCCTACCTGCTCTTTGATGCGGGCAGCAGTGGCGGCGGACACGGCAAAACCATTGATTTTAGCTATCTTCAAGACATTGAAATAAAACAAAATTGGTTTCTTGCAGGCGGATTGAAGCCGGACAACGTCGAGCTGGCCCTGCAACAGAACCCCACGGTACTGGACATCAATTCCGGCGTGGAATCCGCTCCGGGAATCAAGGACGCAACCAAACTGCGTGCGGCGCTCACGCGCATCGCAGATCACAAAGGATAACGATCATGAAAAAAGGTTATTTCGGCGATTACGGCGGACAGTTCGTGCCCGAGCTGCTCATGCCGCCGCTGCTGGAACTGGAACAGGCCATGGACACCATCATGGTTTCAAAGGAATTTCAGGACGAATTCGCGGCCCTGCTCAAGGAGTGCGTGGGGCGGCCTTCGGCCCTGACCTTCTGCCCCAACCTCTCGCACGATATCGGCGTGAACCTGTGGCTCAAACGCGAAGACCTGAACCACACGGGGGCGCACAAGATCAACAATACGCTGGGGCAGGCCCTGCTGGCCAAAAAGATGGGCAAAAAAATGCTGCTCACGGAAACCGGGGCGGGCATGAACGGCGTGGCCACGGCAACGGCTGCGGCCATGATGGACATGGGCTGCAAGGTCTACATGGGCGCGGTGGACGTTGAACGCCAATCCCTGAACGTGCGGCGCATGGAACTGCTGGGCGCGGAGGTCGTGGCCGTGGAATCCGGCACCCGCACGCTCAAGGACGCCATCAACGAAGCCCTGCGTTGCTGGATTTCCACGCAGGAGACAACACACTACTGCTTTGGCACGGCTGCCGGGCCGCACCCGTTCCCCCTGCTGGTGCGCGAACTTCAAGCCGTGGTGGGCCGCGAGGCGCGCATGCAGTACGTGGAGCGCAACGGCGCGCTGCCCGATGTGGTCTGCGCCTGCGTGGGCGGCGGGTCCAACGCCATCGGCGCGTTCCATGCCTTTGTGCCGGACGAATCGGTGCAGCTGGTGGGCGTGGAAGCCGCCGGCACCGGTGAGCCGGGCTGCTTCAACTCCGCGCCCCTGAACCTGGGCACGGACGGGGTGCTGCACGGCACCAAAAGCAAGCTGCTCCAGACCGACGACGGCCAGATCATGCCATCCCATTCCGTGGCCGCGGGGCTGGATTATCCGGGCGTGGGCCCGGAACACGCCGCATTGCAGGCCGCCGGTCGCGCGATCTACGGCAGCGTCAACGATGAGCAGGCCCTGAACGCATTCAAGACCCTGTCCCGCCGCGAGGGCATCATCCCGGCACTGGAAAGTTCCCATGCCGTGGCATGGGTTCTGGAAAACGCGGACAAACTGCAAGGCAAGAACGTGCTGGTCAACCTGTCCGGCCGCGGCGACAAGGACATGGACATTGTCGAGCACGTGCTCGATCAGGGAGAATAATCATGAGTGTTTCACCGCTGAATACCAAGATTCGCGAGGCCAACGCCAAGGGCAAGGTCGCCCTTGTGCCCTATCTTCCCGCTGGCTACCCCACCCGCGAAAGGTTCTGGGAAGAGCTGGACAAACTGGACGCGGCCGGGGCTTCGGTCATTGAAATCGGCATGCCCTTTTCCGACCCCGTGGCCGACGGCCCGGTGGTGGAGGCGGCCTGCCTCAAGGTGCTGGAAGACGGCATCACCCTGCAATGGATTCTGGACGGACTCAGGGAACGCAAGGGCCGTTACAACGCCGCGCTGCTGCTCATGGGCTATTTGAATCCGGTTTTACAATACGGGCCGGAACGCTTTGCGCGGGCCTGCGCCGAGGGCGGGGTCTCCGGGCTGATCATCGCGGACATGCCCATTGACGAGGCCGGGTTCCTGACCGACGCGCTCAAACCCCACAACGTGGAACTGATCCCGCTGGTGGGCCTGAATACCTCGCGCGAACGCCTGGAAATGTACGCCAAGGACGCGGGCGGTTTCGTATACATGGTCTCGGTGCTGGGCACCACGGGCCAACGCGACTCCCTGCCCGCGCGGGTCAAGGAAAAGCTGGCCGAGGTGCGCGAAGTCTTCGACATTCCCGTGGCGCTGGGCTTCGGGCTCAAGCACCCGGATCAGGTCGCACCTTTTGCCGGGCTCATGGACGCGGCCGTAATCGGCTCCGCGCTCATCAGCCACATCGAGGCCGGGGGCGACGCGGCCTCCTACATGGACATCTGGACCTCCTGACAATAAAAAAGCGGAGGCGGTCAAAAACCGCCTCCGCTCTCATGGCTCAGGCAATTCAAAAAAATATCATATCACAACAATCAACTTACCCGTTTCGTCGGGACACACCCTGCTCAGCACCCCTGAAAACGGTATCCATTTCCGCAAATATCTGATTGACGCGCTTCTCGTCGTCCGGGGTCAGGTTCCACTTATCAAGCTTGTCCATGAGCTGACCGAGCTCGGTTTCCAGATCATTGATTCGTTGTTCATCCTCGGGCTGAAGCGGCGGCGCTTCCTGTTCCCCGAACAGATCGCCCAGCTCCTGCATGATGGCGTCCGCGCGCTCGCGCTGTTCTGCGGTCATGGGCTTGTCGCCCGCATACAGCGACTCAAGCTCCGCTTCAAGGGAATACACCTGTTTGAGGTCCTGAAGGCGGTTTCCGTCGGCAGGGTCTTCGCCGTTTATCTCGCACATGCGGGCATGAATTTCCTCCACGCGCTCCCACTGTGTTTCCGTCAGGCGGCGAAAACCGCCTGCTTCGCCCACCATGGTTTCCATCTCGCCCACCAAATCCTGCACCTCGCGGCGTTCTCCGGGCGAAAGATCTGCCATGCGTTTGCGCGCCTCTTCCTCTGCCTGCACGCGCTGCCGGGCCGCGCCCGAAAGGGACAGCCGCACCGTGGAACCGGTCTCCCGGGTTTCCGGTTTGCCGGAATCCATGCGCTGCGCCGCCTCGTTGCCGCCGTCGTCGGCGGAACGAACGCGCAAGCCATATGCCTGTATGCCGAGACCATTAATGCTCAAAGCCATTACCCACTCCTTGTCATACCGCACAGGGCGGTTCTTTCCCTTCGGTGGGTACGATGCAAAACGCGGTCCGGAAAAATATTCCCAAAAAAAGGGCCGCCGGAAATACCGGCGGCCCCTCGGGCTTTCCTCTTGGCGGAAAACGCTACTTCACGTGGCATTCACCACAGGCCACAGGGCCTTTCTTGGCCTCTTCGTGACAGGTGATGCACTGCTTGTGATACGCTTCCTTGAGGTTCATGGAGCCGTCGTCGGTCTTCACGTCGTGACAATCCACGCAGGTAACGGGGTCGCCTTCGATGAGTTCGCCGTCTTCAATGCCTTCGTGGTGGCAGGGCAGACAGCCGTCGAGTCCGGCTTTTTCATTATGCTCGTCGTGCATGAACGGCACGGCCGGGCGTTGCAGTTTTCCAAAGGACGGGTCCTTGATCTCGGTAATGTCTTCCTGGCTGAACGCAGGAAGGATGAAGACCAGAACCGCGGCCACCGCCAGCAAGATGGTGATGCATTTCTTCATGGTGTCTCCTCCCTACTCTTCCACGGCCTTGGTCTTGACCATGTTTGCGTAGATGATGTCGCCGAGGAACTTGAGATCAAGCCCCAGTTCGTAATGTTCGATGATATCTTCCAGTCCACCGTGGCAGTTGTGACACGGAGCGATAACGGTTTTCACGCCTTGCTCGGCAGCGGCCCGAAGCTGGTCCGCCTTGGCCCGGTTGCCGTCCATGCGCACGTTCTTGAACGGGGGACCGCAGTTGATGACGCCGCCGCCTGCCGCACAGCAGAAGTTGTGCTCGGCATTGGGCTGCATCTCAATGTAGGACTCGCATATCTCGCTGACCACGTAGCGCAATTCGTTCATCAGGCCGCGGCCGCGAATGACGTTGCACGGGTCATGGATGGTCACGGGACCGGGGAACTTCTCGGCCATCTTGATCTTGCCAGTCTTGAGCAGATGGGCAAAGAACTCGATGGAGTGAACGACCTCGACCGGATAATCCTTCCAGCCGAGCCAGCGGTTGCCCTGGTCGTAAACCGACCGGAAGGCATGGCCGCATTCGCCCATGACGATCTTCTTGGAGTGCAGCTTCTGGGCGCTTTCAAAGTGAATGCGCTTGAGGCGGCCCATCATTTCGAAGTCGCCGGAGTACATGGCCATGTCCGAGTTGTCCCAACCGGGCATGCTCGGCATGGTCCAGTTCACGCCGGCTTCATGCAGGATGGCTCCGGCCTGATAGATCAGGTGCGTACGGAACTTGGGCTCGGGTCCGATGACCGAGTAGTAGACGTCCGCGCCGTCCTTATCCAGCGGAATGCGCATGTCCGGGAACTCGTCGCGGGCTTCCTCTTCCTGCCAGAGCAGGGAGTCGGTCCACTCGTCGTCCTTGACCCACATCTGGTTCATGGTGGCGGAATGGCTGTGCGCGGTGTCCTGCAGATACTGCGGGGTGACGCCCAGCTTGTGGCAGATGCGGCGCACAACCGACATCATGTAACCGGTGTCGATGCCCAGCGGGCAGTAATGCACGCAACGACGGCACAGGTTGCATTCGGTGTAGGCGATCTGCGCACACTGATAGATGAAGTCCGGACCGACCTTGCCCTTCTTGTCCAGCAGGATGCTGATGGTCTGCGTAACCTTGCCCGCCGGGGAATAGCTGGGGTCGTTGTCGTGGGACACATAATAATGACATGCGCTGGCGCAAAGGCCGCACCGCACGCAGGTGTCATGATATACCTTGAGTTTGGCTCCGGTTTCGCCGGAGAAAACCTCGTTGACGGTCTTTTCGATCTTTTCCGGCGTCAGACGGTCGATGCCGGTCTGAAGGCCGATGTCGTCAACTTTCCTGTCGAATATCTTGTTATACACTGCTAGATCCTCCTTGTACTCGGCTACCAGTCATTGCAGTGACGCACGCCCTGGAACTCGGACCCGATGTAAACACGGGAGTACCAGCCGAGAATGGCGTGGCTGAGCCTGCCGAACGGAATGAACACCAGCCATGCGACGCCGGTGATCACGTGCAGGACGATCATGAACTGGTAGTTGAGAATCTGATGATACGCCAGGAAGCCGGTCAGGAACGGTGCAACGGCGATGATCAGGGTCATCCAGTCCTTCCAGGTGGTCAGAAAGGCGACTTCCTTGACGGCAATGCGACGATACGCGAAGAACGCGGCCGCCAGAATCACCAGCACGGTCATGGTGTCTGCCACGGTGTCGGGCAGGGCCACCCAGGAAACGCCGAACCACTGGTACCAGAGGTCGATGTGCGCACCCAGGAAAACGGGCACGGCCAGAAGACAGATATGGAACGCGAAGGTTGCCACGGTCATGGCCGGATTCGATTTCCAGCCCAGCGTGGCAAACGGGGTGATCCAGTGCATGATGGAGTTGAAGCCATAGGACGCCTTGACATAGGCCAAGGAAGAAACGTCCTTTTTCTTGGCTTCGCTGTACAGCGAGGCCATACGATACAGGCTTCCCAGAATGAACACGGCCCAACCGAACCATGCCAGGGGGCCGGTGACTACGTCGTAAATGCTGTTATACATTTCCTTCCCCCTTATTTGAATTCGCTGACGTCAGCGACGATGCGAATGTATTCCTTGCCGTTGCGAGCCTTGATCAGCACCTTGGAGCTGTCCGGGCTGAAGGCAGGTTCAAAGCACTGGTCGAATTCTTCGCCGAATGCCTTGCCATTGACCATGATTGTCTGCTTGGAACCCATGTCCACGCGAGCAGCGCAGTTGGCGCTGTCCGCGCTGAACACCGGACGCCAGATCATCTCGAAGCTGCCGGGCCAGAACTTGTTGTCAATCATGACCTTGTAGCGGCGGTCGTGGCCACGGGCCACGGCGGCGGCGCGCTGTCCATCCGGACTCACGGCCACATCGTAGACAACGGCGGCGCTCACGCTCCACGGAGCATCGTTCTTGACCAGGGTGAACTCGCCGTAGCTCGGGGAACACACGGCCCAGATGTCGCCCTGCGCAGTGAAGCGTTGCTTCCAGAGCTGGGTGTACTTGGGCTGCCAGATGATGTTGTTGTTTTCGGCCAGGCCCCACTTGCCGCCAATGCGGACAGGAGCGACCACGGCGCCGGAAACCGGATTGAAGGCCGGAGCCCACACGCCGTTGTACGAAGTGCCCCATTTCTTGCCGTCCACGGCAATGGAGTATTCGTACAGGGAAGTGCGCACCTCGCAGGCCACGCTCTTGGAATCCGGGCTGAAGGTCGGATTGTACACGTTCATGACCAAATCGCCGATGGCTTCGCCATCCACGGCCAGGCTGAACACGCCGTCCTGAAACTTGTATATCTCGGCCTGCCCCATGGGCTCCACCTGAACGGCGGCGGCAGTGCGCGAGCCATCAGGGCTGAGACAGAAGTTGTTGCCGTTTTCGAAAAGATTGTCCCAGAGCTTGCCGTCCACGGCCATGCCATAGCGCATGTCCTGCTGCACGGCAGTGGCCACATGACCGCCAGCGCTCTTCAGATCCCAGGCAAAACCGTATCCCTCTTCCCATGTTTCACCATCGACGTACACGAACCACTCCATGTCCTGAGACACGTAAGCAGCCAGCTTGCCGTCCTGGTCAAACCGCGGGCAAATGATTTTTTCGTAAACGGTTTCGCCGAGCTTTCCGTTGACACACATTGCGAATTCCGCGGGCGCGGTACAGGCGACACATGCCACCTTTTCGCCGTCCGGGCTCACGTGCCACTCTTCCAGCCACTCGGAACCCTGCTCACAGTCGGAGAAGGTCTCCTTCCTGCGGCCCGGCTCCCAATTCCAGCCATTGGTGTTCTGCATAATATTCCTCCCAACCAGTCTACTACATTCGTCGATCATGCCGACAACGTGCAGCGAAAAAAAGTCTGCGATGCCGTCATGACAACACCGACGCCGTAGAAAAATCGCCACAACCAAAAGCAATTCACGCTACGGAAAACCCATTCCGCACATGCGCAAATCGCTTGAAAAAATGTGAAACTCAGGGCGTGAGTTACCATGCAACTCGAATTTCCGCAATCGGTATTGTCAATCAGGTCTTACTGGGTCGATCATATAATCCATACTTTTTTGTCTCTGGATTCCGGGCGGATAAAATCTTCCGGTATCGGCTCCCGGACATCTCCGGGGACGCAAAACGCCGTCCAGACCAGACGCGGCACAGCGACAGCCACACACCGACATACTCAATCAACCCAAGGCCAACCCCGGACCGAAACACCCTGCCTCAACCGAAGTCCGACTGCCTGGCCGAATGGTGCGCCCATATGCAGCCGTCCTTTGTTTGATTACGGATGAACTCCGGCTGTTCAATATACCGAAGTTCTCCACCTCTAGATCTTTTTGGCTATATACACGCCATAACTATAATAATCCTGAAACTTGTCATAAAGCGCCATTTCGGCCTTTTCACATTCGACAATCTCCTTGGCCAAGGCACTCGTCCCATTTCGATCCAGAAACGCGTCCAACCCCTCCCGTATGGGACGATAGTAATTATCGATCCAGCAACGGGGAGGCAGGTAGAAGTAGCCTTCAGGGCTGTAGCCATGGCGTTCCAGAATTTCCATCTTCGCTGAAGCAACACTGATTTCCGGATACTCAGCATCCCAGTGAGACTGAAGTTCGAACGGGCGTTCGGCCGTCAACCACGTGATTTCCGAAATGACGAGTTTGCCTCCCGGCTTCAGAAACCGCTTCCACGCCGACACTCCGGCCTCAAAGCCCATGTTGTAAATCGCCCCCTCCGACCAGATGAGATCAAACTCTTCATCGGCAAACGGCAATGCATCCATGGAGCAATTCATGGTGGTGATCATATCCGCCGAGCTTCCCAGCTGTTTTTTTGCTCTGGCCTGAAGTTCCTCAAGGAACTCAGGCAGGAAGTCCACGGCGATAATTTCGGCATCCAATTCCTTGGCAAGTTGCAGGGTCGAAGCGCCTGTGCCGCAACCTATATCCGCAACCTTGAGTGGGCGCGAGTTGTCGACCCCGGCCAGCTTCAGAGCCTGCCTTGTCTCGTTTTCGCCCCCCGGGCCTTGCCTGAAATTTGATATATGCAGGTCAATCAGAAGCTGTAATTGCAAATCGTCCATGATCATTCTCCACCCTATCCCATTCAACTCGACGGCATGTCCCCCAAACAAACCGCTCTGGCGGGCGAGAAACGGACGGGGGCAAGGCGCAAGAAAATGGCGGGCTCGACGCGTACAACACGTACG
Organism: Pseudodesulfovibrio senegalensis; assembly: GCF_008830225.1. Taxonomy (NCBI): domain Bacteria; kingdom Pseudomonadati; phylum Thermodesulfobacteriota; class Desulfovibrionia; order Desulfovibrionales; family Desulfovibrionaceae; genus Pseudodesulfovibrio; species Pseudodesulfovibrio senegalensis. The sequence goes on along the minus strand of NZ_WAIE01000010.1, from coordinate 23 downwards.
CGAGAGGTCGCCGTTCTCGCAGC